>JAIOTL010000352.1 GCA_021106775.1 Planctomycetota bacterium
GGGGCCAAACAAGTTTGCTTATTGAGCCAGCACTTTCACTTCTTTGCAAATGTTCCTGCACAAAGAAATCAGGATTATTCGCCCATGGGAAAACGCCGGTAAACAGTCCTTTTATCGAATACCAGAGATAATCGAATGACCACGCCATCACCACGCCGTAGTAGAAAGTGATTGTCGCTCCCACAGCAAGCGCCCACCAGCCGATCATTTCGTACTTCTTATTGATTTTTCTGAATGTCAATGGTGCACCACCTTGCATCATTTGCCCCATGGACATTTCGAGCATTAAAAGCGGGATACCGGCGGTAATCAGCGCGATAAAATATGGGATAAGAAATGCTCCACCACCGCTTGAATACGCCACATACGGGAATCGCCAGAAATTGCCCAAGCCAATCGCAGAACCTATCGCTGCCAGAATGAATAATCCACGACCGGACCATCTGTCTCTTGATTGCACCATATCAACCCCTTTCAAAAGCTTTATATTCAAAGATCTTTAATATATTGGCATCGTATGATTTTTAATATTTGTAATTTTTTGTATGTTAATAAATGCTAAATCATTAAGATTTAGTTGCAAAATAAAAAAATATTTTAGCACATGTTTGAAAAATTTATATTGTCATTCCTGCAAAAGCAGGAATCCAGATAGTACACAGAATTTCGAGGATTCTGGATTCCCAATCAAGTTGGGAATGACACTAAAAGTTGGTTTTCAAACTCAACCCAACTAAAAATGAAAATCTTTGATAACCAGTTCAACAAGCGGGTCACCATAATATGTGTTGATTCGTGGAGAATAAGCAATCTTAAATTCAGCACGATTATCCAGAAGCTGTTCGTAAATATGTGAGCTGTTGAATGCAATTGCACGAATACCTCGAGGGGCAGCGTCGTTGCAGTCTTTCACGTAAAATGTGATATGATTCTCATCCTTGCCGATAATCTTGGGTTTGCCGATGAGGGTAACCGATTCGGAAATAAACATCGGAGGTCGATTGCCTTCTCCAAATGGTGACAACTTCTCGATTTCGAGTACGTTTGAATAAGTCAATTCAGCCAAAGTAACAACACATTCGATAATAAGTTTGGGATGCAGTTTCTCGGTATTCAAACTCTGCCAAGCAAGTGTGTTTATTCTGCGTCTTAACGTGTCAATGTTTGAGATTTTCAACTCCAAGCCAGCAGCATAATTGTGTCCACCGAAAGTGATGAGCAAATCATCGCACTTTTTCAGTCCTTCATAAACATTAAACTCAGGAATTGAACGTGCTGAACCTCTGCCGGTATCTCCATCAATTGAAATCAGTATTGCCGGTCGCCAGAATTCTTCTGTAAGCCTTGTTGATACAATGCCGATAACTCCTGCATGCCATTCTTTGGAGGCAAGCACAATAATTGCGGATTCTTCGAGATCGACATCGGTTTCGACCCTTTTCATCGCATCTTTGACGATTTCCCTCTCGATTTCCTGACGATGTTTGTTCTCACTCTCCATTACTTCAACAATTTTCAGTGCATCAGAGTATGAATCGCTGAGCAAAAGCTGTACTCCCAGGTCTTCCTTACCGAGTCTGCCACCTGCATTCATTCTCGGTCCAAGTCTGAATCCGATATGCGTCGGGTCAATTTCCAATTGGTCAATGTTGCATATTTCTAAAAGTGCGCGCAATCCGGGATTTGTCGTCTTATTCAGCGTCATCAAGCCGAATTTGACGAAAATTCTGTTCTCATCAAGCATTGGTACAACATCGACAATTGTCGCAATTGCTACAAGTCCAAGTGCATTATCGAAAAATTCGAGGAATTCTTTTGATTTGCGTTTTTCAGGATTCAACGTCTCAGCAAGTGCCCAAATAACCTTGAATGCGACACCAGCACCTGCCAGATAATCGTGCGGATATGGACAATCAATCTGCTTTGGATTAACGATGCAATATGCATTGGGAAGTTCATCGCCAGCAACGTGATGGTCCGTGATAATCACATCAAGTCCGATATCCTGCGCGAATTGAATCTCTTCAATTGAGCCGACACCCGTATCTACTGTAATTATTAGTTCAATCCCATCATCTTTATATTCTTTGATAAGTTCTTTGTTTAGACCATAACCTTCGTCGATTCTGGATGGAATGTGATATGAGCAGTTACCGTCAAGTAATCGTATGAACTTTACAAGAAGTGATGTCGAAACTGTGCCATCGACATCGTAATCACCCCAGACAATAATCTTCTGCTTTTTTTCAATCGCCAGCTTAATCCTGCTTATTGCTTTACGCATGTCTTTCATGATAAATGCGTCGTGCAGATTGTTGATATTTGGCTTCAGGAAATCTCGCACCTTCTCAGGCGTGTCTATTGACCGATTAAGCAATAGTGACGCGAGAAGAGGTGATATTTCACATGATTTTGCCAGGACTTCCGCACGGGAAGCGTTATCCGGGAGGACAGTCCATAAGCGGGGAGCTTTTATTTTCCCATTTACCATTGTAATAGCCTCTTAATATATGTTTCATTGTTTTGACCTTTCGTTTGACGAGAACAAAAGAAATTATGGATGCTTCTTGCTCTCCGATATAATTTTTACTTTTCGATGAAATTGTTTCATCTTGACGCAAAAAAATGTAAAAATTATTATACAACATCTGATTAATAATTTCAGACTGACTCAGAAGTATATCATCAAGTATGCAAATATTTACATAATGTTAGCTTAAATTGGATTTTCACTTCGAATCAATACCGGATAATAAAGGTTTAAGTTTTTATGGTACAATTCTTGATAATACATGGTTGTTTTGAGTATATATAATGTGTGGCAGATTTGCATTAATAAATAAGCTGGTTCAGCTCAAGGAAGAATTCGCGGTTGAAGACCCAACCTTTGAATTGATGCCCAATTACAATGTTGCACCGTCGCAGATTATCATCGCGGTTGTTCGGGACGAGGGTAAGAACAAATTCGCGAAATTTCGATGGGGCTTGATTCCTTTCTGGGCAAAAGATAAAAACATCGGATACAAGCTGATAAACGCTCGTTCAGAGACAATTGCCGAGAAAAACAGCTTTAAGCATGCGTTCAAGAAACGTCGATGTCTAATTGTTGCAAGCGGATTTTTTGAGTGGAAAAAGGTCGGCAAGCATAAAATACCAATGTACATCACAATGAAAAGTCGCAAACCGCTCTCTTTTGCAGGTCTTTGGGAGAATTGGAGATCACCTGAAGGTGAGGAAATCAAAAGCTGCACAATTCTCACAACAAACACGAATAATTTAATGGAACCTATTCATAATCGTATGCCAGCAATAATGCCTGTAGAAAATCGCGAGCAATGGCTTGATAATTCACACTTTGACGATGCCAAACTCAGTCAATCCCTGGTGCCTTATCCTGATGACGAGATGGAAGCATGGGAAGTCTCAAAACTCGTGAACTCACCTATGAATAATTCCGAAAAAAACGTCAAGCCCGTCAAACCCTCGAATTTATTCTAGTACACTGATACATAAGTTTCAGTGAACGGTAGAACAGGCATCCCTGTCTGTTTATATTGATGCTGAGCGTCAGGCAAGATGCCTGACCTACCGACAATGTCGCAAAATTAACGTAACACAGTACTAGGTTATTGAAATGAGCCAGTCGTGCAGCGGTTTCATTTTTGCGAATCTTTCGATGCAATAATCGATGATTTCTTCAGTGTGCAGGCCAGGTGGAATTTTAAACTCCTCACCAACGTATAAACCGTTGAAAAGCAGGTATTCCGAGTTCTCATGTTCCGCATCAAACCCTCGAGGAGTACGCTTATAATGTTTTCCGTTTACTTCAAAACTGTTTTTCGACATTTTTGAAATCATCTTGATAAACTTATGACCATGCAGCTCATGCACCACAGCATTGCGGAAAGTTTCCATAAAATCTTTGGGAAACATGTAAATCCCAGCACCAAGCATGAGTTTGTTATGTTCGAGATGAAAATAAAAGCCCGAACAATCCATGCGTCTGCCTTCACCTTCCCAGAACCAGAGTGCCATGTGCGTTTTGAACGGCTTTTTATCCCTGCTGAAACGTACATCCTTATGAATCTTGAAAATTGATTTGTTTACCGCGGGAATTGCGTTAATGCCCGAAAATTTCCGCTCTAATTTAGGTTCAATCGCAGATATGAAATCCTTTGCGGGTTTAAGGAAAAATAATTCGTATTTTTTGCGATTCTGATTAAACCAGACTTTGTCATTGTTTTTCGATAAGTCTTTCAAAAATTTCAGTGTTTCTTTCGGGAAACCGTTGAATTTCGTGCTTTCTGTCATATTATCCTCGATGAATAAGTTTTTCTGCAAGGGTTATTGCGTTTAACATGGAATTTATGTCTGCAATCCCTTTGCCTGCAATATCAAAGGCGGTTCCATGGTCAACGCTTGTACGCAGAAAAGGCAGCCCAAGGGTCATCTGTACTGAGTTGTGGAAATCAAACGTTTTCACTGCAATCAACCCCTGGTCATGGTAAAGGGCAATCACGCCGTCGAACTCGTGTTTGTGGAATGAGCGGTGAAACACGGTATCAGGCGGAATTGCTCCAGCAACATTTAATCCTTCTTTCTGCATTTTTTCAATCAACGGATTGATGATGTGGATTTCTTCATTACCGAACATTCCACCCTCGCCAGCATGAGGATTCAAGCCGCTAATCGCGATTCTCGGATTTTCTATGCTGAAATTATTTTGAAGTGCAGAAACAGTCGTTTTGATGACATATTCAAGTTTTTCAGGTGATAAATGCTCAGCAACCTGCATCAATGGAACATGCATTGATAATAGCGACACAAGAACAGATTTACTATGGTTTTGCTCGTGCAAAGGTGTGTAAAACGTCATTACAGGTTGAGCATTCAGAAGCGTCTTGAAAATTGTTGTATGACCGGTGAATTCGTATCCTGCAAGTTTTAGAGCGTCTTTTGCAATGGGTGCAGTTGCAATTCCCGCAACTTTTTTCTCCACTGCCAGATTAACTGTGGTTTTTATCGCTTTAAATGCTATTTTGCCTGAGTTGGCTGACGGCAGTCCGGTTTCAACCACCAAATCCTCAACCTCTGTCAGATCAAGCCCAACAAAAGTATTTGTAGCAATAACTTGAAAAGCCTCACTTTCATTTTCACACCAAAATATTTGTGCTGAATCCTCTAAACAGTGAGCAAAATCTCGCTTTCTGCCTATGATTAAGTAACTTGCACCAGCATCTTTTTCGAGTTTCCGTATGCTTTTCGCAACGATTTCAGGACCAATTCCTGCTGGGTCACCTGCTGTTATTGCAATAATTTTGTTTCTTTGTGCCATGTTTTGTACTATCTTATAAGCATTAATAGGGGTTAAAAATGAAAACGATTTATTTTACGCCAGAAACTATTGATGAACAGGCAAAAAATCTTCAGAACCGAATAATAAAACATGTATGTCAAAGAAACTACAAAATTCAGAAAAACCAGATAGCAGTCCTAATAATCGACATGCAGAAATTCTTTGTGGACGAAGATTCTCATGCCTTTACACCGACTATTATTCCGGTAGTTTCTCAAATCAACCTTCTTCTTGATTCATGCAAAAATAACAACATCCCAGTGATTCTCACCAGACATTTGAGCTATGACAAAGATACTGGGTCAATGAAACGCTGGTGGAGCGATTCGATTAAATCCGACAACCCGCATAGTGCAGTTACCGATCTTATCAACAAAAACGGTGCTTTCATCCTTACCAAGTCTCAGTATGACGCATTTTATCAAACTGAACTTGAGGATTATTTACGCAGCAAAGGAATAATTCAGCTCATAATTTGTGGTGTTCTGACGCATTTGTGCTGTGAAACTACCGCTCGCAATGCCTTTATCCGCGGGTTTGAGGTTTTCTTTCCTGTTGACGGTACTGCCACGCACAATGAGGAATTTCATATTGCATCTTTGCTCAATCTTGCACATGGATTCGCTCATATACCTACAATTAGCGATTTACGTGCGATTCTGTAGTTTTAACACTCATATTATGCAAGTTTGAATTTTTTGTCCACAAAATGTTAAACTTGTTTGTTTGTTTCAATATCTTTAACGATTTGTTGAAAAACCTTAAGCACAATATATAATTCAAATCCAAAATAAATTTGAGGTTCATATGTTTAACAAGATAGCTCTTTTTAGTGTATTCTGCCTGATTTTCATGTCAACAGGCATATCATATTCATCATCCGACAATTTTATATACGATATAAGTAATGAAAGTAATTTTTTGCAGATTGATCCTGACGATGACACTGATTTCGACGATGATTTCGACGAAACACCGAATATTACACCGTTAAACAACATCTTGATAACCGTTAGTGATGATGAAGAAGAAGAAGATGAAGAAGAAGATGATGAGTTCGGTTTTAGCTTTGGAACAACACATGAAGGCGTGATAACCCGAATCGTTGATGGCACGACGACTTATGATGCCAGCGAAGTCAAAATCAGCAAGACATTATTCGAGAACGACATCACTTTTGAAGCGAAAACCTACGATTATTCGCAATTATTCAAGCTTCTGGGTGATAAACTGATTAATACAGGAACAATTTCAGATACCGCAGTTATCAGACTTAGAAGCACTGAGGACGATAACGTTGACATAATGTTTAAGGATATAATCCAGATAGAGTATCCGCGAACCTGGCTCGATATCTTTAATATGCTTGTTCCGAGTAATCCCGCAGTTATTGAAGCAGATTTTGCTGACAAACCTGTTCAGCTTTTGGTTGCCCTTAGAGATTTTCAGGAAAATTACAATCAGGAGCTATATTCAGAAGTCGAAATGGAGATTGATGAGGATGAAGAAGAAGACCTGACAATTATGTCTCCTTTGATGCGTAAGACTATCAAAGAACAGATACTAAAAATATTGAAAGTGCTTCGAGAGAAACTGCCGAATAATTATCAGATATACCTTGAACTCGGAGATTTCTACTATGCTGAGAGTCTTTTCAATAAGGAACTTGCTGTTTACATGCTTGCTATTAGCCGTGGAGTTGACGATACAAAAGGTGAAATCGCAAGCAGGCTAGGCAGGTTTTATCTTGAGGTTTTGGATCTTCCAAATCAGGCTCTTGAAAGTTTTAATAAGATTAAATTCTGGTATTGCACAAAAACCGACAAACATTTTGCTTCCGAGCAGGTTCCACCAGCAGAATCACCGTTCAAAGCCGACGCTGACAGTGAACCAACAGAGGATTCTGACGAAAATGAAGAACCAGTGATTTTCAAGCCACCGTCAGCAGCTGCGTTGGAATCGGCAGTCTTGAAAGTAAAAGCCCTTATCGCAGTTAAAGAATACACAAAAGCTATCAATCTTATTTATTCTCTGAGAGGTTTGTTCATCAAAATGGCGGATGATTTCGAGCTTCAAAGTCTCATTCCATACGACAAAACACTTGAACTATTTGTACACCATTGCGAGCTTTTACTTGGTATGACACACTTCAAACTTGGTGAATTATACTTTGCCGAGAAAGAATTCCTCAAAGTTCCGCCAGAGTCCTCTTTTTACATCACTTCTCGTATAAATCTGTGTCAGGTTTATTACTATCAGAAAAGATATACGGACATAAACAACATGCTCTCAATTCTTAGACAGGATGACCCGCTATTTAGGATTGCCTCGAGAATCAACAGGATTGCGAATCCAGTGTTAGAACCAGACAGCTTCGATCCTTATGAAACAATGCCTGACAACATTTCGTTTAATCAAGATTATTCGAGAGCATTATGCTTAAATGCAATGATGCTTCTCGCTTATGATATGCGTGGGAACAGAGGTGGAGATTTAAATAATCTGCCTAAGCCAAGACGCCAGCAAGTCGTACAATATGCAGTAAAAGCGATGTATTACGATCCTTTGAATTTCGAACCATATCTGATTATTGCGGAATTCGCATCCAGAAGCGGTGATGTTGACATTCGAAACCAGACAGTAAAATGGCTAAATCGCGCACTTGCGCTTTCACCGAATAACCCGATAGTGCTTTACAAACTCGCATTTTATTTTGCGACATCCAAAGATATGAAAGTAAAAAGCTTCGACAAGGCAAGAGAGATTTTACGCAGAATTCTTGAACTTGCTCCTGATTTCACAGATGCTTATATACTTCTTGGTGAAATGCATTATAAGCTTGCGGAATGGAGAATATCCAAGGATTTCATCGAAGCAGAAGAGCATTTCAAAGACGCTAAAAACTATTTCAACAACGCTCTTATGCTTTCGCCTGAAAGAATTGATGTTCGCATGAAAATCGGTTATTGTTACTTGACTCAGATTGAGACAATCAAAGGCAGAATCCAGAAACTCTGGTCACAACACCAGGATATGCTTGAGAATAAGGAAATTAAGGACCAGCTTTTAAGCGAACTTGGTTCATTGCAGCAGCTTCTGGATAAAGCGATGGACTTGTTTGACATCGAAAAACTAACAAAACCCATTGTAATTGATGTTTTAACGGAGACTGACAGCGGAACTCCTCAGGTAATTTTGTCAAAGGGTGTTGATTCCGGCATGAATAGTAATCTCAGGTTCATGGTTCGCAATGCTGACGGTTATGTACTCACGCTTAAACCTAAGAGAATAAACTCAATTTACACTACAACCGAAGTTGAAGATTATAATAAGCCTGATGTACCGCCAGCAATTCTAAATTTACAGATGATTATTAATCTTGGCAGCAAAGTTTATATCAGCAAATTAATGCATCCTAAAATGTTGAAGAATAAAAACCTGCCTGACTACAGTCTTCACGAAGCATTGGTCGTTGAAGCGTGGGCATCGATGGGGTATATTCATTTTAATCTTGATTTTATTGAAGGTTACCGTGCTCAGCTCATGGGTAAAAACTATAATAAAGGAAAGCATTTTAAAAATGCTGAGAAGATATTAAATCGTGTCAAAAAGTTTTGTGAAACTTATATGACAGGCAAAGCAAACATACCCGCTTACAAATATGCAATAAAAGCACTTGAAGAAATCGAACGAAATAAAAGGTTGATTCAATGGTCGGAAGAATTTAAGCGCGAAATAATCGGACAGAAAACCAATGCAATTGGAAATCAATGGGTGCTTAATGATGAAAAAGACTCGCATTTATTCTTCTACTCGCTTGCAGACAAACCCGGGCTTACAATTTATACTGAACCTAACGATTTTTGTTCAGGTGATATCACGACATTAACAAAGTCGGAAGATGAGATAGTTTTCGTGGCAATTGAAATGCAATGTAATGTGCGAAAAACATCGTTGATGCCGAAGATTGGCGAGTTGCAATACGGTTTCATCGTCGAAGTTATCAACAGAGAAATGGACACCCTAATTGCATCGTTGACTGTCAGAATTAGACCTATTGATAAAAAGATAATTGTTATCAGCAAGGACGACAAAGATATAGAAAGTACCGAGATGGTATTGCCCGAACGGAGTTTTGCTTCAAGCATTCTGAAACTTAGGCTGGAAAGACGTTTTGTGGACAAGCAGGCAAAATTTTATCTAATTATCGACAATAGTGTTGAGGTAGAGATTGACAATTTACCGAGTTACCTTAAAACACAAGTGCAGGCGTCGGGGAGTAATACGCTGAATGTCGGAATGTCGTTAATGGTCACAAAAGGCAAGCCTCTAACGTTTGACATCAACAAAATCAACATCGTACGCCAAATCCTCGAATAAGAGAGTTTGTTGTATGGTATCGATTTTTAAGCTGGTGTGCTTTATCCCTCAAAACTGGTCTATTGTGCATTCCGATTATATTTAATTAATTTCAGGAACTTTTATCGCATTGAAAATGTGAAATAAATAAGAAATTTGGTGCAATGGGCAGATTTTTATGATATAATGTCGTACTCGCAGTAACCTGGGGGTGAACCGGTTTCGACGGGGGTGAAGAACCGTCGGCTGCAGGTCGAGGTTAATCAGCCACCTCGTAAAAAGCTGATTAGGCAAAATAACTGCCACACCTAATTACTCAATGGCGGCATAAACTGCTGCTCGGAACTTGTTGATTTGTCGAGGCTCAGCATGTTCCGTAAGCCACTCGACTCGCGGATGCTCGTTCTCAGGGGGCGGACGCTAAAAAACACTTGAGATAGCGGAAGTTGGCGCCAGCCGTTCGGCGCTTTCCAACGCGAAAAGAACCTTCCTCGGAAGTATAAATTGCTCGGATAAACTTGTAGATGCTGGCGTGGAACACGCTTCGGACGGGGGTTCGACTCCCCCCACCTCCACCATTTTCAATGTCCTGCAATGATTTTATTTATTATTATTTTTCTTCTTTATCAAATTCTTCGAGAATCTTTTGTCTTAATTCATAATATAAATCAAATGTAACTTCTTTGTTATCATTATATACAACAGTTCCCAAAAAACCATGACCCCATTATATCCTTCGAAAACTTTTCTGCATATACTTCAACAGCACTTAATTGTAATGCATAATAATTTACTATATAATGTATGATATAGTAAATAATTATGTGCAATATGCAATTATTCTAATTCGTCATTTACATAAGGTGTATTATGAGAAATTTTACTTATCTTTTTCTTATACTCTCATTTGTAGTATTTAACTCTTCATGTCATTGCAATTCAGAAAATAGCAAACAAGTTGTGAAAAAGAATTCAAATACTACACTGTTGCTTAATGGTTACAATAATGAAGAAGGTACATTCTTGTTTCAATCCTATGATTTATCTGAGAAGATGAATCCTAAACCAAGAGACCAATTCTCGATAAAACTTAAACAAAGTAAATACAAATACATTTTCCCAATTGCTTCAACAGATAAATACATCTGTTTTCAAGGTGCAGATGAAAGCTATTTTAGACGCGAAGAAGATGATGAACCAGAACATACCTTGATGCTTTATAAGATTGGACAAGATGCAAAGGAGAAACCAATATTTGAAGTAAAGTATAAATTATATCCGGGAACTGCGTATCACGTTATTGGTGATCAATTATTCGTTGGATGCAATAACGAAGTTAGATTAGCAACACTCAAAGATGATAAGATTACTATGAAGACATTGTATAACTTCGATGGGACCGATGGCAGCTGGAATTATAATAATAAAACTATTGATGCTTTCGTTGAGTTTGGTGAAAATAAATTGCTGGCAATAGATGATGTAATTGCTCCTTTTTATGGATTCATCTTTGATATAAAAAATCCCACCAATCCGAAATATACTGAAACTATTGATTTGCCTACATATATCAATCTTCATTATGAAGATGCTGTCAGCGATAAAGATACAATATATGCTCTTGGTTATTACGGATTTAGAACTGGTGAAGGTTTTCTGATTTATGCTTTAAAACACGTGAAGGGTAAATTTTATATTAAATATATTTATCAAATTGATACAGATAAAGAGATAGATGAAGAAATACAAAGGAAATATTGGGATTACCCTCTTCTGCGGAGAAAATTATATATAGTTGGAGATAAGATTCTGCTTATCGGAGTAGATGGATTAATTGAATTGAGTACAAATCCAGAAGTAATAAAAGCAGGAAATGAAAAAGTGCTATCTGTGGAAGATTACAATGATGACAGTTATTTAAAAGCTAAGAATATTCTTATTGATGCGAATAAGGTTATGAAAGTTCATAAATTCAATGGTATAATCACCTCAATTGCAGTTAATGATGACATTGTTTATGCTTTGATGATCGATTCGATTAAACCTCAAACCAAATCGAAATCTGACGATATGAATTCAACTGATAAGAAAAATAAGTTGTTGGTTCTAAAGTATGACAAAGAAAATAAGCTGGAAACAATTAAAACAATAGATGTCGATAAAAGACTAACAGGAATATTCAACAACAAATAACAAAATATATGTCAGTCATTGTTAATAATTTCATGGAAGCTTTGAAGCAACATTATAAATTTTTTTTGCCATCTCAGCTTTCGTCGCTTTTCTGTTAACATTTCCCATTGTTTACTCTTTTCAAATACTAATGATAGTTTATACTCGGAACCCACTTTTTCAAAATAAGAATATTTTGCTGGTTTTTTCTGTGAAAAATGGTAAAAATTATTGGACGGAAGATACTCAAAATGATGCCCTCACTGAAATCTATCAACAAGATGAGTTCAAAATATTGAAACCGAACTTTGAGAAAGATCTCAGAAACTCAATTGAAATCATTATTCAAGGAATAAAATCAAGTTAGGAAAAATAAGGAGAATGTATAATGACACATCACACAGAAAAAACAATCAAAGTTAATGTTCCTGCTGAGAAAATTTGGCAAGTACTGGCGGACTTCAGCAGTGTTGAAAGATTTGCAGTGACAATAAAAACATCACCTATCGTTAATGATGTAAAATCAGGATTGGGGGCAAAACGAAAGTGTACCTTTAATAATGGCTCGAGCCTGGTTGAAGAGATTATTGACTTCCGGGAAGGGCAAGGTTTCAAAATGGTGCTTTCCGATTATTCGCTACCGCTAAAGAGTATGCATTCAGAAATGGGGATTAGAAAGATTGATGAAAACATCAGTGAAATTTACATGTCAACTGATTTTGTGGTGAAGGGAGGTCCACTAGGACGGCTAATGGGACATTTTTTAATGCGACCTGCAATGAAAGGAGTTTTCAAGAAGCTTTTGAGTGGCTTGGCCTATCATTGCGTAACTGGAAAACTAGTTGGTGAAAAATTACCACCTAATGAAGAACTGGCTAAAATAGTTATCAGTTAGCTTCTCATTTCTCCGCAGCATATTGAATTGTATAATCACTTCAATTGCAGTTAATGATGAAATTGTTTATGCTTTTATGATCGATCGATTAAACCTCAAACCAAACCGAAATCTGACGATATGAATTCAACTGATAAGAAAAATAAGTTGTTGGTTCTAAAGTATGACAAAGAAAATAAGCTAAAAACAATTAAAACAATAGATGTCGATAAAAGATTAACAGGAATATTCAACCACAAATAATTAAATATATGTCAGACATTGTTTAATATGTTTATACAGTAAATCAGTTTTTAGATGCACATGGCGGTGTGGAAGATGTTTAATTTTGAATTCTTATTTATTTGTTGGAGTGGGAGAGGAGGGATTTGATGGAATCAGGGGTGAAAGGGCACAAAGTAAAGAAGACTTCAATATACAAATGCAGTTTATCGGGCAAAACCTGATAACACCGATTTATACTTGTCCGTTGCTGACTGCACAAAAGCAATTAAACTTGAACCGGAAATGCTGACACATACAATACTCGAGGTAAGGCTTTCAATGAATTGAATGAGTTTATGAAAGCTATCGCGGATTACACAAGGGCAATTGAATTCGACTCAGAAGATGCTGATTCCTACGATTCCCGTGGCTATATATTTAGCGGTCAGAAAGAATATGGCAAGGCAATTAAAGATTACAGGAAAGCTATTGAATGTTTTAACGATACTGAGTTAATCGAAATAACTCTCGAAAAAATCGATCTTACTCAACAAATAAAAGAAAAAGTCAACGAACTAAAGGATATGGAAAACTATTGAAAAACTTTATAGCGTGAAGTATTGCAAAAAATGCTGATGGTTCTGCTGTAATAAGAAAATCTTAATGTATTTCAATGCAATGTTCGAACATTTTTGAATGATTTTTAATATTCGCGTCCGAGAATTTATCGTGATTTGCAATAATTCTTGTGTTTGTTGGTGGGCGGTACTGGACTCGAACCAGTGACCTCCTGCTTGTAAGGCAGGCGTTCTAACCAACTGAACTAACCGCCCGGAGTTGGAACGAAATCGTATCACTTCATTCAAAAATTGCAAGATTTTTCTTCGCTTTCACGTATAATCAGCTGAATAAACACGAAGTTCACTTTATTCTGAGTCAAAATGAACATAAATGAAATTGCAAAGCCAACTTTGCTCGTTGATATTAAGCGAGTTAGAGCGAATATTAAACGCATGGCAGAGAAGGCTAAGCACAATAATATTACGTTCAGACCGCATTTCAAAACGCATCAATCCGCGGAAATCGGTGAAATATTTCGCAAGTACGGAGTTGATAAAATCACTGTTACATCCGTTGAAATGGCAGAATATTTCGCAAAATTCGGCTGGACAGACATCACAATTGCAATGCCCGTCAATTTGCGGGAAATTGACAATATTAACAAGTTATCCTCAAAAATTTCGCTGAGTTTAATTGTCGATTCCGAATTTGCGTCAAAATTTCTATCAGAAAATATAATTAGTAATGTAAATATTTGGATAGAAATTAACGCAGGCTACAACCGC
>JAIOTL010000012.1 GCA_021106775.1 Planctomycetota bacterium
TATTGAATTTCTTGAAAAACACTTCGGAAAAACAAAGGATAAAATCACACCCGATGAATTATATGCTCTTGCTGCACATCCCTGGGAATCTGGCAGTCCGAACAAGGCAGCATTCGAAGCAATTGGAAAGCTTGACATGAAATACCTTGCATTCGGAACAGTGATGTATTTTACGCTTGTTGATGCAGCAATCGATGAATATTCCCTTGCAGTACTAGAATACATTCCAGGCGCAAAGGAAATGCCTCAAAAACCTCTTATTCTTGAGACCGCAATTGGCAAAGTTTGCGTTTATGACCGTGGGGATGACGAAATTTCGAAAGAAGCTTCACTAATTGTTGACCTAGGTGGTGATGACAAATATACGGGCAGAAAAGCAACTCCACTGAGTTTGATGACTCCGGTTGGTGCTGTGTTTGACCTCGGTGGTGATGATGTTTATGATGGCGGGAAAGGCAAAGCTCAGCTTGGGTGCGGACTTTTCGGCATAAGTGCTATGTACGATTTATCTGGTGATGATTCATACAGCTGTCATACTTCGGGGATTGCAAGTGCATGGTATGGTTCTGCAATTCTCAAGGATTTTGCTGGCAATGATAAATATAATACTGAATATTCCGGCGGACAGGGTGCTGCACACATGGGTTGCGCGCTTTTGATTGATTTCTCAGGTGATGACGAATATTTCTGCGGAACGGAATCTCAAGGATTTGGCTCAACTCTCGGAGTCGGCGCAATTCTGGATGTTAGAGGAAATGATGAGTACAAAGCGTCAGATACCGCTAGAATCTCAGAAGCTTTTGGTAATCTTCCGATTTCGTTCGCGCAAGGCACCGGCTTTGGCAGACGTGCGGATTTTATTGATGGACACAATCTGGGTGGCGGAATTGGCATCCTTGTTGAAGGTGATGGCGATGACATTTACTACGGAAATATTTATGCTCAGGGTGCAGGTTATTGGTGGGCGTTAGGAATCCTCGAAGACAGAGGGGGAAATGACTCTTATCGCTGCATCTGGTACAGTTTGGGTAGTGCGCCACATTTCGCCCTTGGCAGCTGCGTTGACCTGAAAGGTAATGACAAATACAATGTCGGAAACGAAAACTCAAAATGCCAGTTTCAAGGCAATGCGCGCGATGGGAGCATTGCGTTTTTCATCGATGGCGAAGGTGATGACGAATATTTCCTGCGAAATCGGTGTGCCGGCGTTGGCGACCTCAACAGCATTGCAGTTTTCTGGGACAGATGCGGAAATGACATATACAAAAGCGACCAGACAAGCTCCTATTTCGCTGACCCGCCAATGGGCTCATCCACAGTTTATGAAAAATTCGGAAGTTTTCGCGATGAGATGAAGACGGTAGGCGTGTTTCTTGACACAGCAGGCAAGGATGTTTACGAAAATATTCCATCCAAAAACAAGAAAAGCGCAAAATTACATTCTGGTGAGAACAAACTCTGGCAGCATAACACCGGACCAAGGTTTTTCAGTCTGGGTATTGACCTGAATTTATATAAAATCCCGGAAAAAATGTCAGAGAAATGATTAAACTTAGGTATAACTTGATTAAATTTACTTGTCATTCCCAATTGCTTGGGAATCCATATTAATTATATTGCTGGATTCCCGCTTTCGCTAGAATGACAAGATAAGTAATTATTACTGTGATTTTGTGAATTAAAATGTGTTTTTTGCTTTATGGAGAAGATTATGAAAAAGATTTTGTTAATTCTTTCAATTTTAGCAATCCTTGCATTCGGTGTTTCCATTGGTTGTAAAGGTGATGCTGAAGTTCAGACACAACCTGATGAAAATGCTGTAACACCTGATGCTGAAAACGGTCAAACCGATGCTGAACTTCCTAACATCGAAGTTGAAATCAAAGAAATCAAACCTTTCAAGTATGTTTGTGTCGAATCAACAGGCAGTTTTGATAAAATTCAAACTGTTATTGGCACTCTCTGGACTGAAGTCGGAAAAAGGCAGATAAGACCTGCAGGGATGATGTTCGGAATATATTACAGCAACCCAAACACAACTGCAGAGAAAGACTGCAAATGGGAAATAGGCATACCCGTTGTTGCTGATGTAAAGATAAATGAACCTCTGAAATTGAAGGACTGGACGCACACAAAGATTGCATCGTATGTTTACACAGGTTCGTATGACAAGGCTGGCGCGATGTATCCAGCACTTTATGCCAAGATTGCGAAAATGGGTTTTGTTCCTGTTGGTCCAAGCAGGTCGATTTATCTAAATGATCCTAACATGGTGAAACCTGAAGAAATCAAGACTGAACTCACAGTACCGGTAGCAAAACCTGAGAAATAATTCGATTGTTCGATATTTTTTTATTGACTATTATTGATATCCGTTTCTGCGTGGTACGGGCAATTCAGCAGATTTAATCCAAGGTTCCCAGCACCCGTATCCGAAAGAACCAGACCATTTGTATCCGGGATGTTCACCATCGGGTCTCGGAATAAGAAATGAAATATCTCCAGGATACATCGACGAATTTGTTACCTGATTTGCATATGCGATAACGTAAACATAATCTGACGCAATTCCGACAACACGGTAATGCCAATAATTTGATTTAATTTCTATCCCAAGTTTTTCTTGAAAAATCTGGATATTTTCATTTTCTGCATTTCCGATGTCGTTGTTTCCATTGTTTCCATTGTTTCCATTGTTTCCATTGTTTCCATTGTTGCCGTTGTTTCTATTACTCCCGTGATTCCCGTTATCTCTTTTGTTTCCGCGATTGTCATCGCCCTTTTTATCCTTCTTGTCCTTTTTGACAAAATATGGGTAATCTCCCATAATATTGATGGAAAATAAAAGCTCCTTATTCACATCGTTTAAAACCCAATTATCATCATACACATCTGCGGAAATAAAGCTGTTTCCGTTGGCACTTTCCGAATCGACAACACACCATTCACCATGTTTGGTAAAATACATTTTCTCCGCTTTTACGATTAGCTGTATTCCATGTATTGCTTCAGTTATTTTCGCATCTCTTACGTATCCAACGTATGAGATTGATGCCACCCCCGACAAAATCCCGATAATAACTATGACTATGGTTAATTCAATAAGTGTAAATCCTCGATTATTCCATCTTATGAGATTCAAGTTTGAATTCATTGAAGTGTGCATTTATTTCCTCCTCAGTTGGCATTTCAGATTTTGATATTGCTGAGAAAAAATTCACCCAGACAACTCCCATAGCAATGATGAGAATAATCAGAACTGACATAGAGAGTATTGATTTCTTGTTTAGTGTTGGTTTTGGGATATGTTGCGGTGCAGGTTTTTCAAAACCTCGAACTTTATCAAGCTTTTCCTTGATTTCATAAATTAACTTCGTTGTATCTTCCTCTTCTTCATCTTTTTTGTGTGTTTGGATTTGTTCAGGTTGTTCCTCTGCAAAATGCAAGTATTTGTCAGACCCTACAAGCCTTTTGATTAAAGCGTCAAAATCTCTGAAAATGACGAACATCGACTCGGCACCCATCATGTGCACAAGGATTTCAACCTGCTCATTCATGTGCATTGCAATTGCAAAAGTTCCTTCTCCTTTCAGAATCTCGTTTATGCTTACCAGATGCCCGATTTCCAATGAGGATAGTTTTGTCAATTCGGTGAAGTCAAGAATAACTAATTGGCGCTGATTTAATGGCTTTTCGACAATCTTTGCTCTAAATTTTCCAGCATCATAATAATTTTTTAGTAATTCGTTGCTAATTTCGATTCTCATACCGAATGTATCGCATACACCTCTTTCTACACAAGTTATACCTTCATTTTCATTGTCAATCTCTTCACTATCAAACATTTTTCGCTGCTGTTCTAATGTCTTACTCACGTTATTGGAACCATTATTAACAGGAATTTTGCCCAGTTGATTTTCAATCTGATTAACCAAGCCAATCAATGTTGTATAAGCATTTTTAAGTAGAATTTCGTTGTTTTCTACTGCTTGGGTAGGTTCAGAATTTTCAATGTTGTCGTAAAATTCCTGTTTTTTGTGAATTTGTTCAGTTTGTGCCACAATTAAACCTCAATCATAATGATATTATTGCCTTATTTGGTAATATCGTTCATGATTTTTGGTGAATTTAGAGAATAAAAAGAAATATGCCATATATCTTTTTGGAATTTTTGCATTTCTAATTTGATGCTACTCAAAATCTTTTTTTATTAGCTTTAACAGTGCAGATTTTGCTCTGCGGATAGTATTTCGACTTTGTGAAAACAGTTTTTCGGGAAGAACAACGCTTTTGATGAATTCTGCATGTTCTTTAATGCTGGAAGCGGAAGTATTATTAATCAATGAAAGATATACAACCAGCCACCACCCTATGAAGATTATCAGCATGTACATAAACCAGTTGAGAAATGTAAAAAATATCAAACTTGAAAGGATATTGTATTCGCCAATTTTTATCCAGACCATGTTATGGAATAAGTAAAAAATCAAGAGAGCAGTGGTTATGCATACGAGAAGTGGATAAAGTACAAATCCCCAGGAAAGCTTAATGAAATCGAATTTTGTCATCCCCATATGCTGAAAAATTGAAATATCGGTCAAAAACTTTCGGCTTTCGAATCTATGGATAAAGAAAAGTAGTATGAAAAACACCGGCAAAAGTATCCAGATTAATCTGCCCCAGTCGTTATATTTGCTGATTTCTCCGCGTAACGATTCACGAATGATTGTTCTCACCCTTGATATTTGCAGATTATCAGGGATATTTAGCATTACACCCAGAATTCTTTCCTTGAAATCTGAGAAATCACTGTTGCGCTTGAGTCTGACATCGATGAAAATACTCGGTATAAAGCTCTTGTCAGTCTTCATTAATTCTGTTATCAGAGCCTGGTTGACGAAGATAACGTTCATATCAATCGGATTATCGGTTTTAAATGTACCCTTAACCTGGAAATAAAGTTTGTCCCAAATAAGTTATTCGTGCATCTTAATTGACATCGATTCGAACAACATAGTGCTAAATATTGCTGCATACTTGTTTGATTCAAATGTCTCAATCAATGCCGGGTCAAGATTGTAGTCAGCAAAATTTTGCTTGAGAAACTCAGGTGTTACACCTCAAA
>JAIOTL010000212.1 GCA_021106775.1 Planctomycetota bacterium
GCGAAAGTGTACGCATCCACACTTTAATGTCATCAATTATGAGAAGGTCTGTGCTGTCGCCTCCGATGTCAACGATTATCCCGCTTTTGCCGAATTTTTGGTCGTAACGAATGAAATTGTAAATCGCAAGTGACGAAATCTGTACACCAACGACTTTGATACCCGCATTGTTGCACATTTCGATGTATTGACTGACGGTATCACGTCTTGCAGCAAACAACAGTACTTCGACATCTTCACCAGGTGTTGGATTCGGCGTAATGAGCTGATAATCCCACAAAATTTTCGATTCTTCAATTTGACCCGGAAATTGATTTTTAGCTTCGAAACGCACTGTTTCACGGAATTTCTTAGGGTCAAGATACGGAATCGCAATTGATCGGTTAAAAGTTTGATGACCAGGAATCGAAATGAAAACTTCGTCGTTTTTCATTTTAACCTGAGTCGATAAATCCATGAGTGCGACTTGAAGCCGCTCCTCGTACGTCTGTTCCAATTCAGGGTCTAATTTCGGTAGCTCGACAATCTGAATATCGAGTATTTCCACATCTTCCTTCGTGGTCGTCATTTTGACAGCCTTGACTGAAGTTGTGCCGAGTTCAATCCCCCATGCTACTTTTGCCATGTCTAACCTCTTCGGTTTGTGTTAGTAAAAAAAAATGAATTCCGATAAATGTGTCCAAAAAAAAGTAAAAATTTTCCTTGAAATCTAATTCCGCTACAGCCTAATTCACTAGCATGCAACGAACCGCTCTCTGCAAGAAATACTGTGCATCATTGATTTACGTTTTGAATGATTGACAAAAGATTTATTAGGTTTAATTTCTTCTGCCAAATCCGCAAAACATCAACGAATTGCGCTGTTCAATAAATTTCAAAAAAGTCTAGTTCACCATGCAGAATTTCTGCCGGTTATAAGGTCAGCTCGTTTCTAAAATCCCGACTTAATAACTTCAGTCTGATACTACCGGTTTACAAAGGGTTTTTTACGATTGAGATTTCAAAAAAATAGAATTCAAAATAAGATAATTTATGAAACATCAAATATAAATGTTTTAAAATATCGAGTTCAACGAAAAACTTCTCCGAACAAGCAAATCTTAAGCGGAAGTACGAAATTCGTTGTCTTTTCGGGGAGGGGATGGTTAAAGTTATCTGCAATTATCTTGTATTTGGGATGTATGTCAAGCATCCATTTTAAATTTCCATGCTTAACAGTCAGATTCGAAATGTATCGAAACCTTCATTACTTGACAGTGTTTTATTACTCATGAGAACATTTTAATGGAGGAAAAAATGAAAAAAGCATTAATGGCAATCACAATCGTGCTTGTGCTGAGTTCTATGGTTATTGCTCAGCCCATGGGTATCAAAGACAAGAACGGGGACAGACCTTTCAAAAGTGATAATGAGAATCCCCGGATGAAAGTCAAAGAATTAAGCGATGAAGACCGCGAAAAGTTGGAAAAAGAGATGTATGAGCGAAGAATTGAAATGATGAAGAAAATTCTCGACGCAATCAAGGAAAAATATGAGCTGAACGACGAACAAAGAAAACAGCTTGAAGACATTTTCATCAAAATGATGGAAAATCAACAAAAGCTGCGCAATAAGATGAAAAATGAGCTTGAAGCAGTCAAGAAAAAACAAGAAAAAGAATTGAGAAAGCTTCTCGGTGACAAGTACGAAGCATTCAAGAAAGAATTGAAAAGATTGGAAAAATCTAAACAAATGGGCAAACCAGGCAGAGAGCGCGAAAGCAGGATGCCGCTCGCGAAAATTGCGGAAACGCTTAAATTAACGAAGGAACAAAAAAAGAAATTTAACAAAGCTCTCGAAAAAATGATGAAGGAAATCAACAAACTCAGAGACCAAGCAGGCAAAGACGGATGGACAAGTAAGAAAATGAGGGGCAAAATCGAGGTGATTAGCACTGAATTTGAAAAAGCACTGAAGGAAATACTCACAGTTGTCCAATGGGAAAAATATAACGACATGAAAAAGCGAATAGTGCCAGGTCAGCCCAATCGACAAGGTCCCAACAATCGCAGGCAGATTGACCCTGATAAAATTATTGAAGAGCTTGGTTTGAGTGAAACGCAGAAAAAAGCTTTTAATAAAGCATCGAAAAAATTTGAGAAAGCACGTGCGGAATTGATGGAAATATTGAAAAACAGCGGACTGAGCAGGAAAGAGATTATGGAAAAAATGCAAGCACTTGCGGAAAAATACGAAGCTGAAATCAAGAAGATACTGACTTCGGAGCAATTGGACAAGCTGAAAGAGCTGCAGAAGAAGGCAGCACAAGCACTCAAAGGCAGAGAACCGCAACCGAATCAGCGAAGAGGCGGATTCGAAAGTCTTCTGAATACTCTTGAACTCAACGAGGAACAGCAAAAAACGATAAAGGAATTTTTCGAGGATTTTAGAGAAGCAAGTGAGAAACTCAGAGAAGAACGCGGGAATCCTGAGGTAATGCGTGAAAAAATGCAGAAAATATTCCAGGAATTAATCGAGAAAATCAAATCTCAGCTAAATGATGAGCAGAAGGAAAAACTGGAAGGCTGGCAGAAAAATGCTGAGGATTCAAAAAAACCAGATGGGAAAGAGAAACCGCGCAGAAAAATGCCCAAAAAACCAGAAAATCCTGAAGAATAATACTTCATTGTAATTGAACCCTCCCTTTTAAAACTCCGCTTCGGTGGAGTTTTTTTTTGAATAATCTGCTTCCAATTTTGTTGAATGATTGAACATAAAAATTTTGTTAATGAGTAAAATGTATCCAAAAAATTGCCTAAAATTGTTGAATTTGCAATCGATTTACGCTGATATCAAGCATGAAATTGCAGTGCGGATAATCGAGTTCGATAAAATCTGGGAATCGAACACCGATGAAGAATTATTCGCTGAATTCGCGTTCTGTCTGCTGACACCACAGTCAAAAGCTCGAAAATGCTGGTCTGCCGTCGAAAAGCTTATTACAAACAATGTGTTAATAGAAGGTTCAGAAGCCGATATCGTGAAGCATCTTGACGGAGTTCGATTTCACAATAAAAAAGCACGAAATGTCGTGGAAGCACGCGAAAAGTTTTTCATTGATGGGAAATTTACGATAAAAAATATTATACTTAGGTTTGAGGTTAGTCAGGCGCGGGAATTTTTGGTTGAAAATGTTAAGGGTTTCGGCATGAAAGAGGCGAGTCATTTTCTGCGCAACGTTGGAAAAGGAGCTGAAATCGCAATCCTTGACCGTCACATTTTGCGCAACCTTGTAAACTTCAAGGTTATAGAAGAGCTTCCAAAATCTATACCCAAGAATATGTATTATGAAATCGAATCGCGCATGAAGGAGTTTGCGAAAAGGATTGAGATACCTCTAAATCACCTTGATATTCTGCTCTGGTTCAAAGAGGCAGGTGAAATATTCAAGTAGTCTAATTCTGAGTCCGAAAAAGCTTGCAAATAGTGATGATTGTTTGGTATATTGCACAATTCACTTTTCTATAAACTTTTTTTGCAATTAGTTGTTGATTAAAGTAGTTTTCAGCAATTAGTTAATTTGAATCAGACCAATTAGGAGCATCGTAAATGCCTGACAAACCCAATCAGCCTGTACCACCACCAGGGGATGAACAGCCAAAGAAAAGTATAATGCCGTTAGTTTTTATCATGATTCTTATCGGCGGATTAATTTATCTGATTATGGGCGGTACAAGCTCGAAATATAAAGAAATTTCAGCGGGATTGTTTTACAGTTGGTTTCCAAGCGAATCTCAGCTTGAGAGGCTGAAGAATAGTGATGGTTCATCTGTAACTTTAGCTCAGCAAAAGGATAGTATCAAGGTTGCCAAGCTTGAAAGAATCGGCAATGAGGAGTTTCGCGGAGAATTCATTAATCAGCAGAAATTGCCGAATATTGAAAAGCCGATAAAGTATTTTCGCGTTGCAATTGCCAGCGACAGAAGCATTCCTGAAAATTTCACGGATAGGTTGCAGTATTATCTTGGCGAGAATTATTCCGAAGGTGCTTCGGGCACAATGTTCTCAATGGTTCTGATATAATACATAATGCCTATTGTGCTGATTTTCGGTCTTCTGTGGTTTGTGTTCCTGCGAAAAGCGGGCGGCGGTGCTGGCGGTCCAGGTGCTGTATTCAACTTCGCAAAAAGTAAAGCACGTTTGTACAAAAAAGGCCAGGTGAAAGTAACGTTCAAGGATGTTGCAGGTATTGACGAAGCAGTCGAGGAAACGCGTGAGCTTGTACAGTTTTTAAAAACACCGGAAAAATTTGTGAATATTGGCGGACAGATTCCGCGTGGTGTGCTTATGACAGGACCTCCCGGCTGTGGCAAGACTCTTTTGGGTAAAGCAATTGCAGGCGAGGCTGATGTCCCGTTTTTTAATATTTCGGGCTCGGATTTTGTTGAAATGTTTGTCGGTGTCGGCGCATCGCGGGTTCGTGACCTTTTCAAGCAGGCTCGTGAAAAAGCACCCTGCGTAGTTTTCCTTGACGAGATAGATGCTGTTGGAAGACAGCGTGGCTCAGGACTTGGTGGTGGACATGACGAGCGGGAACAGACACTAAATCAGATTCTTGTGGAAATGGACGGTTTTGAGTCGAACAGCGGGGTAATTGTGATTGCAGCGACGAACAGACCCGATGTTCTCGATTCTGCTTTGCTTCGTCCCGGACGGTTTGACAGGAAAGTCATCATTGATTTACCGGATGTCAAGGGTAGAGAGAAAATTTTCGAAGTTCATATGAAAAAGGTCAAGCACATTGCCGATTTAGATTATGAACGCATCGCTCGTGCAACACCGGGTTTTACGGGTGCAGATATTGCGAACATGGTAAACGAGGCAGCAATTTATGCTGTGATGCATGCTAAATTGCAGGTTGACATGGAATCGCTTGAGGAATCGCGGGATAAAGTACGCTTCGGCAAAGAACGTAAATCCAAGGTGATTTCTGAACGTGAACGCAAGCTGACGTCGTATCACGAAGCTGGTCACGCTCTTTTGCAGCATTACCTCAAAAACACCGATCCTGTGCATAAAATCACGATAATTCCGCGTGGAAGTTACGGTGGTGCAACGATGTCGCTACCACTTGAGGACAGGCAGACGTACGCGGAGAAATTTCTTCAAGATACGCTGGTTGTGTTGTTTGGCGGTCGAATCGCAGAAAAAATTGTATTCGACGAGGTTTCAACAGGTGCAAGCAATGATATAAAACAGGCATCGGAAATCGCCAGGCAGATGATAACAAACTGGGGAATGAACGAGAATATTGGTCCCATCAACGTTTCGACTTCAGAAGAACATATTTTCCTTGGCAGAGAAATTGCCAGACAGAAGACTTTCTCGGAGGATATGGCACGAAAAATTGATGAAGAGATGATGAAATTGATTAAAGCGTCTGAAACAAAAGCGAAGCAGATGATTGAGGATAAGAGGGATCAGCTTGATTTGATTGCAAATGCACTTATGAGATTTGAGACGATTTCGGGTGAAGAACTTGCGGTGCTGCTTAAGGAAAGCAAACTTGAAGCAATCGGTGAATTGCGCAGGAAAGTGAAAGAAGCAGCGGAGAAATTGCGGAAAGAAAAGGAAGCACAATTGCTGTTGCAGAAGCAGAAGCAGGAAGAAACTGATGATGAAAATGAGGAAGCCGTGGAAATAGATGACGATGTAACCGAGAAAACATCGGCAGATACTACTGCTCAGACTGACGAAAATTCTGAAACCGCAGATGATTCACCAAATAAAACCGATGCTGATGCTGAAATCGCTGCAAAATCGCACAATAACGAGAATGTATCATCGGAATCAATGGAAAACACTGAATCAGCGAAGAATGATGGTGGTTTAGCACTACCTCGCCCGAAAATCCTCGATGACAACCCGGATAATAAATAATGTTTTGTCATTCTGAACTAATGAAGCGGATGAAGTCCTTTAATTATCCATATGTTTATACGCTAGGATTCTTCGCAAAGAAAAAGCATCAATGATGCCTCAGAATGACAAGTTGCATTCGATAAATTTTGTCCCAAAGCACTAGGAATCGCTGGAATTGTCGGCATACTCGTCTTCATCTGCTGAATCTGACAGGTTTTCAAGAGTGAGTCCTTCGATTATCGGCTTTTGGGAATCAAGCGCCAGATACCC
>JAIOTL010000106.1 GCA_021106775.1 Planctomycetota bacterium
ACGATTTTCATCTTCTTAATGATTTTGCTCCTTGCCGCTGGGGGTGTTATCCTCTTGCCAAAACTACTTGATTTGGATGCAATAAAAAACCCGAAAACAACAGTTATAACTGATAATCATAAATCATGGATTGTGTGCACAGCAAAAAACGATCGTAATGAAACAAGTATTTTCAAAGTCAGTGAAGATGGCAAAGATATTATTCAACTTATTAAAGGCTCTGAGGAGAAAATATGTCCGATTTACTGTGATGTACAAGAATCATATTTATATCTTCAACGAGTTGAAAAAGGTTACAACCTTGTACGCGATGACGGAAAAGGCAAAAAGAATGTATTGATTGATGCTGCGACCTCGCCTGTACCTCATCCAAAAGATCCGATTTTTTGGTGCGATGATTCAAAAAGGCTGTATTTTATCGACAAGGATTTCAATTTAACAGTACTTAGCATAACCAAGTCAAGCTTTGACTGGAAGCAGATTCAATTCAATTATATTGACAAAAAAGTCTCACTACGCTCTTTTAACGTCAGGAAGAACAAAATTGCGTTTATTTCGCGAAACAACGGTGAGAACAGAATACTTTGGTTTAGCGACATTTTTAATGATAATAATGACAATTCTGAGAACAAAACCTTGATTATTAGAAACCTTAAACCAAATGACCAAATATACGATTCCGAAAATAAAATTATGCATCTGTTCTTTAATCCTGCTGGGACACGCGTCGGTTTCCTCGAGATTACTGACAATTGCGATGAAATAAATTCTCTGAATTTACTCGGTAGCAGCAAATTAAATCTGTTTAAGAGCGATAAAATCAAGATTAGAGGAAGTATTGCGTGGCTCGAATATGAAAAAACACTGCTTTTCATCGGTCAGAAGATTAAAACCGATTCTGCGAAAAGTGTTGAAATCGACAACAAATTCCACCTATTCAAACTTAATATCAAAAGTATCAATCCTTTGCCGGAATCACTAATCAGCGATGATTTTGAGGTTACATCTTTCTCATTAATGGAAAAATAGCACAGGTAAACCTGATTTTTATTGCGTCCTATGTTTGATGCATCCCGAATTTGTGGTTTTGCAGCACAAGCGGTAGGATAGATTTCCTTGCATGTCAATTTGATACTTTTCTGTCACGCAAAATGTCTGACTCATCGAAAACTGGTTTTCAACTCAAATTGCAGCAACACTTTCCAATTTGCAGTACTTTTTGCTGAATGTAATTATATAATCACCGTTTTGAAAATATTTCGAAATATTACAATGAATACAGATACCAAAAACAAATCAAAAAAACAGCTTCCACGCAAGCAAAGCAAGCTTTCAAGACTATCATTTGCAGGGATATTCGCTTTCTTGATGATTTGTACATTTTTTACCATGATTATGCTGATGTTCAGTAAGACCAACGATTTCCCCGTCAATACCGATGTCATTAACGTTAAACAATGCTGGACTCGTGGCGAATACAGCAAACTTTATTCATACTTCATTAATGAAATCGACAAATTTAAGTACTGGCAAGCGTATCAGGCAGCATTGAAACTAGAAGAGTTGGATAAGAACAACAGTCTCTTCCTAGATGACGAAAATATTCAGGTGAACGCTGACATTAAAAGACTTGTGGAGATTGTTGCGCAGAGTGTGCCTAATGATTTTAAGAATTTTGCGGAAAAGCGCATCGAATTCCAATCTGTGATAAAGAGCATTAAAAAGCAGTTTATCATATTGTGTCCAAATCTTCGGCAGGCAGAGGCTCAACTTGGTTCAGAAAACATTGATATTGAGATAATAAAAAGAATTCCACGCTGGGTTTTTGCATCGGGTTTTGAGGCTGAAATTGCTGTTAACACCCGTCTATTCCCCGATTATATCGAGTTTTTGAAACTCAGAATGCATGGTGATTTCAAAAAAGACACAATGCATGACATCACAGAGCTTATCGACAGATTTCAATACTCGTTTAAGCATTTTATGAGCAGGTCAATAATAAGAAATTTCGGACGTAAACTTGTTGGAATGCCTGAAATTTATACGTTTGCGGAGAAAGAGAGAAAAATTAGTCTCAACGAGAAAATCGAAGCTTTGCATGTTTTATTCGAGTTTATCCGCGATAATGTCGCAATTGTCAGTGCTGACAGAAGTTATGTGCCGACTTATCCTCTGGATACTTTGTACAGGGGTTATGGTGGCATCAAGAGTGTGAATTATCTGTTTTCCGATTTGGTTTCAGCGGTTCTTGACATTAATTCGTTCGAAATATCCTTTACGGATTCCGATGCCAGACCGTTGATGTGCCTACTTTTCGATGAAAAACAGGGCAGACATTATCTTTTTGGCTTTGATTTCGTAAACAGCATACCTTTGCTGAACTCTCAAGGAGAATTGCTTGATATTATCGACTTCTACAACGGTGCGGAGTCAGCTGAGCCGTTAATCATCGAAAATTGCTCGTATCTTAATGAAATTAGACAAGGCGGGAAGTTTAAGCCGAAGTATTTTGGAAATTTATTCCAGTTTGAGTCATCAATTTCTTTGTATTTGAATAATGACATAGACATAGATATCCGACCGCTGCCTTCGGAACGAAATTTATATAGAAATAAGGTTCTACTGCCAAGCACAGATAATTATCCTAACGTCCAGAATTTTCTAGAATTGTCAGAGATTCTCGTTGTTTGGGGCGATATTTTACCTTCGAAATTGCCGATAATGCTACTAGAACTGACTAGCAAAAAAAACCGGACAAAATATTTTAATATGCTCCTAAACAGCAAAGCAAAAAATGTAAACATGCATGCTCGTAAAAAATTGCTAATTCATGGATGGCACGAAGATGTAAACACCGATTTCTCTGCTGCAGAAACAGATTATTTCACAGAAGAACATTACTGGAAACATATTAAACAAAACTGGATTATGCTTTTGAACGGTATTGATAACACATCGGCGATGTTGCCTTTTCAAGGTTCCGCAGCATTATTCGGGCATATTTTAATCGAGAATTATCGGCAGTTTAAGATTTCAGCAGTTCAGGCACTTTTTCAATCCGGTTTGCTGCATTATAATTCGATTTTGACGGCATCACATTCCTCAACATCAGTGTCTGCCAATGCGGAAAAGGCATCGGTGTATTTTTCTGATTTCATCAAAAAAGTCGAATTTGAGAACGAAATACAGTTTTGTGATGATATTTTTCCCGGTGCGTTAATTGCGCAGGCTCGGTATCTACTGGCGAAGTGCAGCACATTGACGGGTAAGAATGAAAAAGCTGTTGAGATGCTTAAGAAGATGGTTGATGACGACTGCAAACCTGTTGCCAGCATGATTGCACTGAAATACGGATTCAATTCTGTCAGCAAACATAAAAATCAAACCAGAAAAAAATAAGTTAAAAGAAAATTTTATACAAGTTATTCTGCGATAGAATTGTTCTATTACAGGTAAACCTGCTTTTACTCACAGTATTTACAATAGGACTAAAAGTTGTATGCCCTATTGTAGATGTTGAAAAGAAAAGCAGAAAGTCTGCACAGGTAAACCTGCTTTTACTCGCAGCATTGACAATAGGAGCAAACTTTTTGCCTTTTTATACAGTATCGCCAATAGGACTCAATAGATATTTGACCTATTGACAGTGGCGTAAAGTAAAGCATGCTTGCATGCCCTATTGACAGTGTTGTAAACTTAAATCAGAAAGTTTGCAATTGGAGGTGCTAATTTATGCGACAAGGTTTTATCTCGGTTATGCTGATTTTGCTGTTTTTAATACTTTCATCCGCATCAGCATTTGCAGATACACTTTACATCAAAACACTCGACATTTCGCTTGAAGGCAAGCACTTGAAGGACGATGAAACCAATGTCTTTTTCAGTATAAACATCTTTGAAAAGAGTGGTACGAAGTATAAAAGGCTTGAGTTGACGCTTCCCAAAAGCGATGTCAATTATTCGATAATTAATTTAAAAATTGATGATAATGCAGAGAATACCAAGCTTGACAAGATTTTGACGAAAGCGGAACAATACCTTTTCTCGGATACTCCAGAAAAAGCGTACCAACGATATCTCAAGGCGTTGAAGATTGTTCATGAGCAGGAAGAGAAAAATGATAAGGTCGAAAAATCGTTAAAAAAGCAAATTTTTGAAGGATTGCTGAGGTTCGAATTATCAGAATTACTCAAAAATAATAGTCGCCATAAAAACAACAAGAAATTGGAGCGGCTGAAAGGATTTGGCGGATGCACCCGCGTTTTGAACGAGTACCTCGATTTCATTCTCATAAAAACAACTGAAACGATTAAATTTTATGAGGTTGAAATTTGTCGATTAATGCAAATTATGCTTGAAACTTTGCGGCATGATTTTTTCAAGATTGCGACCCAGAAAAACTCATCAAAATCATCCAAAAAATCAAAGAATTTTGAGGAATTAAAAACAGCAT
>JAIOTL010000223.1 GCA_021106775.1 Planctomycetota bacterium
AAACATATGTCTGACAGGTGATTTTTGTGGTAAATATTCTTCAAATATTTGTCTGTTATTTTTCGGTTGAGTATCCTTTGTATCCCTGAAAATACTCCTTGATGCGCAGAATTGCAGGAACAACGAGTATTGTCGCAAGAAAACAGCATACAATGCCGATAGTCGCAACCGCACCGAAACTCGCAAGTCCACGGAACGGATTGCTGATAAGCATACCAAAACCAATGCCCGTCGTTATTGTCGTAAGCAAAATCGCTTTGCCTACGGAAGATGAAACAATTCTTAATGAACCTCTGCCCTCAGTACGATACCGATGAACGAAATGCACGCCGTCATCAACCCCGATGCCAATAATAACAGGGAACGCGATAAAATTGAGATAATTAAACTTTATGCTGAAAAGGTACATAAACCCAAGCATCCATGACATCGCGATAAATAAAGGAACAGCAGCAAGGAGAGTGTATCCGAAAGCATGAATCATGCTAGTTGAACCGTTGAATTTTGCAGTTGAGATAAACTGCACAAGTAGAATGATAAAAATAACGATTAATGCCCAGAAACCTGCTTTGACACCTTCACGTCTTGTTTCCTCTATCATCAGAAGCATAAGCTGCGGTGTTCCTGTTGGAGTTGGCAAAGTCTCGATTGTGCGCATATTTGTAACGATTTCACTTGCAGATTCACTATCTGCCTTCTCAATTTCATTTCCAAAAGGATTTTCATCGGCATCGTCATCATCGCTGAATGGGTCATCTTTCATAGTTTTCTTTCCAGTTTCGACGATTTTTTTCTCTTCAATAACGAGCGGATTCCGAGGTGCACGGGTGATTGCTTTCTCGAAAGACATTAGCGGTTCTTTTTCCCAGATGTTGTACTTGGAAAAAATTGAAATTGCATAAAGCTTTTTATCCTTACCCGTTTCCTCGTCTTTTGTTTTTGTAACGTACATGCTTCGCAGCAGAACCGGGAGCATTTCATCGGTAACGCGTTCGGTGTTGCACATTTGTAGGATTCTGCTTTTGAATTCTGCGAAAAACGTTGTGTTAAACCTGTTCATAATTTCTACAAGTATCTGCGGATTGATTTTGTAGACAGTCTCAAGTTTTTTCATCATTTTGTCGAAAACGGTGTTTTTATTATCATCAATACCGATTCCGAAAGTTATTAGTTTGCGAGTTAATTTGTCCAGTCCGCTTTGAATGCTCAACGAATACATTTCGATGAAATTGTCCTTGAGCCGTTTTAATATGGCGGGATATTCCTCGTTTTCTTCACGTAAAACAGCACTTTTCTCAAGATTATCCGCAAGATTATTATATTCGATGACATCGCTGTCAGAAGGTTTGGCTTTGAACAACCATTGCGCGTCGCTTTTGCGAATCTTTCTTGGCGTAGTATTCTCGAAGGTTTTTCTAAATTGTTCGATGATTTTCGCAGATTGTGCCTGTTCATAGTCATTCTGAATATAATTTGAGATTGAATCAACGAATCCTGCAGCTTTATAAATTTTATCTCCATCGTGTACGAAAACCTTTGTTTTGTAATAATTGGTGATTGCACGTGCTTCCTCAAGGTCGTCAGCCATAACCCATGTGATATTTGGCGACTGGTCGAACTTTTCTTCAATAACATGCTGTAATTCGATTGATTTTAAACCTTCAGGCTCAAGGTTGAGAAAATTGTATTCCATCTTGACTTTACTTCCGCCAATCCACCCAAACATTGAAATGGTAATCAATACAACCAGAATCACTGCAGCTGAAACGGGATTTTTGAATAAATTATAAATAATCGAGCCAAGCAAAGGAAAATCAGTTCTCGGAAGATGAAGCAAGTTCTTTTGTTTATCCTTTGCGTCTTTCTGTTCTGTATCAATTGTATACTCAAGTGCCTCGTCTTTTGATAGTCCGATTTTCTTTGCTGAGCGCATCTCTTTTGAGACAAGCAGCGAGGGAAGCAGTACAAAAGTAGCAATAAGTTGGAAAAATACTCCCGCACCTGTGGCAATACCAAACTCAACAATGCCGTCCATTGAAGAAACCACAAGTGCTACGAAAGCTGCTGATGTAGTCAATCCACCAACAATAACCGCAGGACCCGTATGATTCAACGCTTTCGAGATAGATTCTTCGATTGATTTCCCGTAACCACGCTCTTCCGCATAACGTGAGATGATGTGAATCATGAAGTCTATGCCGAGTCCGATAAGGATAAAACTGCAAATCGCAGTGAACATCTGTAAACGCTCGAAAACCAGGATAATTGTACCCAGTGCCCAAATAATTCCGATTAACAATACAAACGCACCGATTAACGGAAAAGTAATCTGTCTGAACGAAAAACTAAGCACAATAAAGATAATAATTAGTGCTACGAATGAAAAAACGATTGAAAACACCGAAATTGTGTCCATCTCGTCCTTGCCTATTGCTCCAAAACCGGTGTATCCCACACTATTGACGTGTGGCAGCGTTTTGTAGTAGTCGTTTTCGTCTTTTTCATCCTGCTTAACCCATTCGTTTATCCCGTTGATGATTGTTGTAGCATCGTAGGTCATTTCCATGGAATCACTCATTGAGTGTGCCATTTGTATGTAAATCAACAGCATACTTTTATCATGTGAGAAGAAATATGGTTCACCCACGGACACGAGGTCAACAGCATGTTTGATTCGCTTGTCGCTGATTTCTTTTTCTGCAGATTCTGTCAAAATATGGAAAAAATCAACCATACCCTGCAAACTGCTCAGAAGTTTCTGCTCGTCGTCGTTAAGTTTTTCTGAATCACCTTCACCCCCTGTGTAAGATTTCTCAAGTGCGGTGTTAATGCCATCGAGGGATGCGATGATGTTGGGGTCGTCAAGCATAATCAGCATATCTTTGAGGTCGTTTGCTTTCATGCTCATCAATGCATGATTCTCGAAGAACTCCATGGGCATTTTATGATATACATTTTTAACTACGTTTATTGATTCATCTATTTTGATTGTTTTCCCGGTTTCATCAGTTTTCTCTGTTTTCTTTTTACGTTTGAGTGTTTTTAATTTTTTGACGATTTCATCAGCTGCATGCCGCATCGCATCTGAATCATCACCTGAAACAGTTATAATCATCTCTGTGATATCTGTGAAATTTTCGGCAATTTTTATATAATTACTGACTATTTCATTGTCTCGGGGCAAAAGCTCTTTCCAGTCGGGATTCATTTTGAGCTTCGACACCGCGCCGAACATGAGCAAAGTCAGTATTCCAGTTGCAATATAGACAATTTTTCGGTGCTTTAATGCAATCTTTGTAAAAAATTCTGTCATATTTTTCCTTTCATTTTATTTTTCTACGTTGTACCCCTTGTACCTCTGAAAATACTCTTTGATGCGTAGAATTGCAGGTATAATGAGGATTGTTGAGAACAAACAGGACACAATACCAATTGTTGTTGCCATACCGAAACTTGCAAGTCCGGGGAACGGATTTGTTATCAAAGTTCCGAAACCAATGCCCGTTGTAATCGTTGTAAGCAGGATTGCTTTTCCCACGGATGTTGACACAAGCCTTAGTGAGCCGTTACCTTCTTTGCGGTATCTATGAACAAAGTGCACACCATCGTCAACCCCGATGCCGATAATGACGGGGATAGCGATGAAATTGAGATAATTGAACTTTATTCCTAAAAGATACATAAAACCGAGCATCCAGGATAGAGAGAAAAATAACGGAATCGCTGCCAGAAATGTATATCCAAGTGCATTAAATATGCTTCTTATTCCAGTAAATTTCGCAGTCATTAGGAATTGCACGAGGAGAATAATGAAAATCGCGATAAGTGCATACAAACCAACTCTTACTCCTTCACGTTTGGTCTCATTGCTTAACAGAAGCATAAGCTGCGGCATTCCCGTTGCTTTTGGTAAGGTCTCAATCGTTCGAATGTTTGTAACAACATCTTTGTCAGCAGCATCATCCGCTTTCTTTATTTTATCGTCGAACGGACTTTCTTCGTCGTCATCGGTAAACGGGTCGTCATCATCTTCAGAAAAGGGATTATCTGTCGAATCAGGAGATTTGCCTGTTGATTCATGTAACTTTTTTTCCTCGATGATAAGCGGATTCAACGGTTTTTGCGTGATTGCTTTCACAAAGGATTCAAGTGGTTCTCTCTCCCAGACTTCTTTCTTGGAAAAAAGTGAAATTGCGTACAGCGTTGTTTCTTTCCCTGTTCTTTCGTCCTTAATTTTTGACAGGTACATGTTGCGCATAAGTTCGGGCAACATATCTTCTGTAACTTGCTCCGTGTTGGACATTTTTATTATTCTGTTTTTGAATTCAGTGAAGAAGGAAGCATTAAAGCGGTTAATATTTTCTACGAATTTCTGTGGATTTTCCTTGAAAAGCGAATCCATTATCGCAATCATTTTATCGAATACAGTATTACTGTTGTCGCCAATGCCAATTCCGAAGGTTTTGAGTTTCTTTGTCAGTTTATCAAGTCCGCCTTGAATACTCATGGAATACATCTCAATGAAATTATCCTTGAGCCGTTTGAATATAGCCTGAAATGCCTGATTCTCCTCACGCACAACAGAGCTTTTCTCAAGATTATCCGCAAGATTGTTATATTCGATTATGTCGCTTGTTGAGGGCTTTTCGGAAAACAGCCAGCTTGCGTCCTCATGCCTGATTGACCGCAATTCCGTTTTATCGTACGTTTTCCTAAACTTATCAATAATCTGTGATGCTTTTGCTTGTTCATAATCGTTTTGAACGATGTTTGTGACAGAATCAACAAAACCTACTGCTTTATAAATCTTGTCACCTTCATGCACAAAGACCTTCGTTTTGTAATAGTCAGTAATCGCTCGTGCTTCTTCAAGGTCTTCCGCCAGTACCCATGTTATGTTTGGCGATTGGTCATATTTCTCCCGAATAACGTTCTGAAGCTCAATTGAAGGAAATCCTTCAGGTAACTGCTTCATGACGTTGTATTCCATAGAAGCATTTTTTCCGCCAAGTGCTGAAAACACAGTAAGAACTACCAAAACAATTAATATCAATACCGCAGACCGTGGATTCTTAAACACATTATGAACAATTGAACCAAGAACCGGAAAATCTGTCCTGGGAAGCTTGTATGTTTTCTGTACATCAATATTCTTGGTTTTTTCTTCATCAGATTCATGCTCAAGCACTTGTTTCTCGGTAAACCCAAGCTTCTTTGCTGAACGAACTTCCTTTGAAACTAAAAGCGATGGAAGTAAAAAGAGCGTTACAACAAGCTGAAACAACATGCCAGCACCTGTCGCCACACCAAACTCCACAAAACCATCCATTGATGAAATCATTAGAGCGAAAAATGCTGCGGAAGTAGTCAATCCACCAGCAATCACCGCAGGTCCAGTATGATTCAAAGCCAATGAAATTGATTCAGTTATCGACCGTCCGAAACCACGCTCTTCGGTGTACCTTGTCATTATATGAATCACGAAGTCGATACCAAGACCTATAAATATAAAGCTGCAAACTGCTGTAAACATCTGCAATCGTCCATAAATTAATGTGATTGTGCCAACACCCCAAATAATTCCTACAATAAGAACAATTCCACCCAATAACGGGAATGAAATCTGCCTAAATGAGATACACAACACAATGAAAATCACAACAAATGCAACCAGAGAGAAAACGAGTGTGAATATTGACAAAGCATCCAGCTTATCTTTGCCGATTGCGCTCATACCCGTATAACCAATCTCATCAATGCCCTTGAGTTTTCCGTTTGCAATCTTTTCCGCTTTCCATGCATTAAGTTGTTCAATAATTTCTATACCATCCCATGACATGTCCATGCTTTCACTCAATGAATGTGCTAATTCAACGTAAATCAACAGCATGCTTTTGTCATGTGAGAAGAAATATGGTTCACCCACGGAAATGAGGTCAACTGCATTCTGAACCCGTTTATCGCTTATCTCACCACCTGCAGATTCAGTCAAAATCTTGAAGAAATCTATCATCCCCTGCAAGCTGCTCAGAAGTTTCTGTTCATCATCGTTTAATTTTTCCGTATCACCTTCGCCGCCTGTGTAAGATTTCTCAAGTGCGGTGTTTATGCCGTCGAGTGAAGCGATGACATTGGGGTCATCAAGCATAATCAGCGAATCTTTGAGGTCGCTTGCCTTCATGCTCATCAACGCATGATTCTCGAAGAACTCCATGGGCATTTTGTGATACACGCTTTTAGCAACTTTAATCTGTTTACCGTCTTTCTTCCGCTCAACTGTCATAATCTTCTCTGCAATCTCATCTGCAACTTGCTTCATTTCTTCAGCATTTTTTCCGGAAACAGTGATAATTAGCTGTGTTATGTCAGAGAAATTATCAGTTACTTTCACGAAATTTTTGACAATCTCGTTATTTTGCGGCAACATCTCCTTCCAGTCAGTATCCATAGTAAGAGTGGTTTTAATAATACCGATGAAAACCAGAGTTATGATACATGCGATAATGTAAACTTTTTTCCTGTGCTTCAAAGCAATCCTGGTTAGAAATTCGGTCATAATTCTCTCCTATGTTTTATTAACTCGTAGTTGTTAAATTATTTACGCTTTCAGCCAGCGTGTTAACAGAATTTTCATGCTTTCTATATGGTTTTTGAATGAATTCTGTTTCGTTAATGAATCTATGTAAATTCTGGCGTACAGCCCGTCAAAGATTAATGCGATGAGAACTGAAATATCGTGCGTGTGTTTTAACTCCGAGCATAGTTCACCCTCTTCGATTGCTTCATCAATATATTTCTGCAACTCTTTCGCAAAAACCTTGTAATAACCGTCGAAAACCTCGACCATTCCATCAATTTCAGCACCATGAGCAAAGAATTCCATCATTATGCGTATCAGCTTGATGCTCTCATCGGGCATTTCGAAAGGCATTGTCAACATTGAGTGAAGGGAATCGATGACCGAGTGAGACTGCTTGAGATTCTCCTTGAATACCTTAAACTGCTCTTTCGTCCAGTATTCAAGCAGTGATTTGAACAAATCGTCCTTGTTCTTGAAATGCCAGTAAATCGCGCCCTTGCTGATGCCCGCTTCCTTTGCGACATCATCTACTGAACTTCCCTTGTACCCACTCTCGCTGAAAACCTTCATGGCAGCAATTAGAATCATTTGTTTTCTGTCCGCAGCAGGCATATGTTTCGCCATATTCCTTTTTCTCCTGTGATTATCTTTTTAATTCTTTTTTCGAGAACAGCGAATCAGGCAGACTGTCGGGGTAATCGACACTTGTGGTTTCCATTATGGTTTTCGAGCCTGTTTCAAGGTTTTCCATAGTAATTTTCATCGGCACATGATGCTTCTTAACTATTTTATAATCTTCGATAAGAAGCCGCTTAATCGGTTTGGGTTTGTTCTTTGCGTAATAATCCGCCTTGTAAATTCTGAAGTTTTTAATGTCAATCCAGTACAAAACTTTCTCGTAGGAAGGACCTTTTGAGGTTGGTTTCGCTTCCATGCGATAGCACATTTTACTGTCTAATTCTTCCTTTTTCAGAAGCCTAAACGTATATTTTTCGCGATAATCTCCGCCTGCCATATCCTGATACGAAAAGTCGGAATTCATCACACTTGAGTTGCGCATCGATGTAGCAATGTTCTTAATCCTGCCTGTGAGGTGGAAATACACGAAAATATCGTCTCCGTCGTTCAGCATCAGGATTTTGTCACCACTAATGTCCGCGGGTTTCAGATATTTCATAAGCTGCTTTTCACCATTATTCACTGACCAGCTCTCAAACTCAAGCGTTCTCGTTGTCCCTGAAGTCTTGTAAATCACCTGTTTGCCTGTTGATTTCATCGCCTTGAAATCTTCCATTTTCTCAAGCTTGTCGATAATCTCATTTGATGTCAAATAACCGGCAGCACCAGGTAAATCAAGCGCTTTGTCGTTTATTTTCTCAGGAAATTCAATGTTTGTAATCGAAACAGTAGACTTCAGATTGTACTCAGGATATGAAACCTCAAGCTTCTTCAAAGCCCTTCTCTCTCCGACTTTCTCATAAGCAAACTTGAATTCTCGCGCATTGTCCGAAGACTTTGACCAGAATTGTTCCATACCCTCGAGTACATTATCACTTGCATTAAATGTCAACACCGCTTTCTCGAATCCATTTATGTATTTATCCGAACATTTAAGTTCAATTTGATACTTGGTCTTAGTTTTATCTAAGAAATCAATTTTAGCTATCTCAGCATCACGAAAATCGAATGATAGTGGCAGTTCACGATAAAAAAGCAGACTTTTCCAGGCACGTGCCAAAAGTTGTTTCGCAGTCAGCTCGAATGGTTCTTTGCCCTCAAGTTTCCAGACGTAACTAAAGCCGGACTTCAGCATCGCCTGCCCTTTTATTGACTTTGGCGAATCAAACTTTAGCAATGTTCTTTCGCCGTTGTTTTTCGCAAGCATTTTGTACGAAAATGAAACTTCCTTCTTTTTGTATTCGTAAGCGACTTTAACGTCCGCTTTTTTGAATTTGTATTCGGATTCGTACATTTTGATGATTTTAAGAGCATTTTCTGAAGATGGTAACTTGTTTTCGGTTTGTGCCAGAATATCTGCCACAAGAATGCTGATAATCATGCTTGTAAATAGCGTAAGCTTGATTTTTGGGTTAAAATTCATAAATTCTCCTTTTTAATTTCTTCTCATGTTTTAAATTATACTGACCAGTCGGTTTGTTTTCAAGTTTTTTCACAAATTATTAATTTTTTTCCAATTTTTGCATCCAATTCGGTACTATTTACTGGTATTTAACACTTTTTCTAGATTCCTGAGTTTCGCCAAGTGCTTTGTAACATAAATTTTGGATCATTGTCGGTAGGTCAGGCATCTTGTCTGACACTCAGCATCAATATTAACAGGCAGGGATGCCTGTTCTACCGTTCACTGAAACTTTTGTTACACTACACTAGTGCTTTCGAGAAAGTTCAAGATGATACAACGTTGCATTGTTCTTTTTTCCATTATTGCAGCTATTTTCATAGGTTGTGATAATAATTCCAATAATGATTTCATTACAAAATATGGCAATCCTTTGCGACTGGTGGTTTCACCTTCGCAAACCTGGCTGGATTCCGCAGGAGCAACTTCATACATTGAAACATACGTTGCAACTGACAAAAATAACCACGTTTTTGTAGATTCTTCTTATTCGGATTTGAATCCGGGTTTTGTCAGCATAACTCGATTTGACACCGGTAAATTTGTCATAAAAGCACTTGTTCAGGGCAAAACCACTATTGAATTTTTGTATAGAATCGGCATAAACCTTTTGAAAGCTGAATTATCGGTTATCGTTGACTCGGATGTCCTTGTACTCGGCGGTTTCAATCGTGCTAATCTATATGAAATGCGAAGTTCGACTGGCGAATTCATCCAAACCACCACTAAAATCGGCGGCGACGAGGGAGTTTCGGATTTTTTCGTGTTTCGCGATAACCTGTACACAGTTACGAGTGATATTGTGAACGGGGACAACATCGAAGTGTTCACAAAAGGTAGTTTAGTCAAAAACAAAACCTTCAACTTCAAACCCAAACGTTATGCGCAAAAACTAATGCTAGTTTCAACTGAACGGGCGATTTTACTCAATCAGCTTCCTGATGCGAACGGCAGCGAGAATTTATATATCATCAACATGCAAACTGGCGATATTGTTGAAAAAATTGTTTTGCCTAATAACACCGGATTCGACCTCTGGATTGCTGATGCGGTGATTAAAAACGACAGAATGTTTATCAGCACCACGCCTTTTGATAACGCGACATGGGCATTTCGTCAGTGTTATCTGATTGTGGTGGATTTGACCTCCAAAACTGTGATTGATGCCGACCCGACTGACCCTGATATTGATTTCATCGCTCTTCCGTATGAAAATCCACGTCGTTTGTTTCTCGAAGACGACGGCGACCTGCTCGTGCTTTGTGCTGGTAACGCTCTTAGCACACCAAAAACAGAATCCGCCGTCCTGATTTTCGACACAAATTCATTCAAACTAAAAAAGACGCTACCAACAGGAACCGACGGATACCTCGGATGCATGCCGATTATCGACAAATCAGGTCGTTTATACCTTCCCGACCAGTATCTACCGAACCTTTTTTCTTTCGACACAATAAATGACACATGGCTTCGGAACAAAACTACCGGGCTAACTTTCGCACCGCCGCAGGCTATCGGTTTCATGAGTGGAACAATCGTTAATAATGTGCTGTTGCTGACAAATCCATATGGTTATCTCATTCAAAGGCTGAATCTCAATGACGACGATAATAATTCCGCTATTCCTTACAAAACATACGAAAAATACAACGTCAATTTCTCGCATATCGTTTCGCGCAAGGATGTAAATAGGATTGCGTATGTGAAAAAGATAATAAACCCGGCAGATTTACCTGCAGGTAACATTGAAACGCGGGTTTTCGGTGTTCCTAATGGGATGGGTGTTGACAGCTCGAGTAGCGATATTATCGTTCTGGGCGATTTGGGTTTAATCCTCGGATTTGATGACAAAAAGTGTATAAACCGGCCTGGGACTGATTTTGTGGTGTTTTCCGCTGCTACATATCGCAGCGCGGGGAAACCGTCGGACTTTGATGCTGCGTGCTGGCGTGATATGACACCGGCACGGGTTTCGGTGAGTGTTGACGGATTAAACTGGGTTGAGTTTCCTGCAACTGAGAACACAACCTATGAAATTTACGACCCGAGACGTTACGAAGGTTATTGGGCGGGGATAAATCCTACAATTTCGAATTCCGCGAACGATTATTATGTTGAAAATGCTAGTGCTGGCGGGGACAGATTCGATCTGGCTGTTGTAGGAATGGAGCAAGCAAGATATATCAAGGTTACTGGCAAACAATGCAAACTCGACTCAGTTGCGCTTCTACATAATCAAGCTGATTGAAGCATGCTTGATACCTTTTTCATAAAAAAAACGCCCGAACAATGTTGAGCGTTTGAATTATATTGTTTCTGCCGAATCGGCATTAGTCGTTTTCGTAGATTTTCAGAGCGATTGTCGCATTGTGTCCGCCGAAACCCAGTGAATTCGAAAGACCAGCATAAATCTTCTCTTCCCTCGGTACATTCGGGACATAATCCAAATCGCATTCAGGGTCAGGCACTTCAT
>JAIOTL010000097.1 GCA_021106775.1 Planctomycetota bacterium
CAGAACAAATATTTCAAAGGTTTGTACTTACTTGAGAAGAAGGATAGAAAATACGAAAAAACTCAGTGCAAATCAGATATTGATTATACTTTTAAGCTCATTGATGACTTTGAGGAAAAGCTTCATGAACTTTACAAGGATTTGGAGATTAAGTTTAGTAAAGATAATGTCAAGGGTTGGCGGGATAAATTCACGGAAAAGGTTGAAATTCAGATATTTTGGAAGAAAAAACTCATAAAAGTTCCGCTTCGCTTCGAAACTTCAACGGATGCGCAGGTTGAGCTTTTTGAAAGTCCAAAAGATAATGTTTCATATGAACTGCGGGTTATGCCCTTGAGTATTTCAAACAGAACGAACAAATCAGGCAAGCATTTTGTCGAATTTGACCTTAAACCTGAAAATTTAAGGTTCTCGAAACTAATCAATTTTGTGCTGAAAAAGAAGTTTCACTTCACGCTGCCAACCAAGGAAAACTCTCGCTTCATAATTGATGTGCATCCGCTGAACGCTGAGAAATACAACAACACAAAACTCGGATTCGCAATTAACACAAGTTTTACACTAAAAAGAGCACTTGGAAATTGGGCAGCAAGCAGAAATTACATTGTCAGCAAAGCACTTCAGACGCAGCAGACCAAGCAATCAGGAGGAAAATATCTGTTTCGATTGTTAATTGAGCTTGAAAAACTCAAAATTATTGAAACAAAGGGTGATAAACTCCTGCAAATTGAGCTTAAACTGAAAATGTTTTACTTCGATGATTCACTTGATAAGCCGACCTGGATGCGATGGAAACAAGACAGTTTCAAGTACAGCAACAAGATATTAAAAGTTGAAAACACCGAAGACCTTGACCTTTTTGAAGCATATTGTTCTGAGTTACTCGAAAACGCGGATTTCCATAAAGTTATAACCAAATTGTTCGGTAGTTCAGGCATCTTGCCTGACACCCCAAATTAACAATGACAGGCTAGGAAGCCTGTCCTACTTTAAATTAGCAAATATTGATGCATTTCTTGTTACAGCGTACCAATTGTTGTATAGTCTATTTATGTTTTGATGGAGGGATTGATGATTTCTGAAGGTTTCGAAACTGATTTTAATAATTGGGAGCTTCAGTCGGTCAAAGAATGTGATGTTATCAAGACTTTGTTTGATGTCAGGGACGACGAAGACAGCTTATTTCTGAAAAAAATTGATGATTTGAAAAAAACTTTCAGTTCAGAACCTGCGAAATTCGTTGTTATGTTAAAGCAGCTGAATGAAAAGCTATTCACACAGAGGATAGCTAAATGCGAAGGTGTAAAAATAAAACATATCGACGAGATGATTTTAACATTGCGAAAACGACACAGAATCAGCCAGAATCCTTTGAGTCAACTCAAGAAAATTTATTACCTGAAACCGGATAATTTCACAAATACAACGCTTCCTACAAAGCTGCAGATTTATGAATATGTTTCAGAACAAAACAGCGAGAAAAAAGCAGCTTTTGAAAAGTCACTATTCGAGCTGCACTCTAAGTATCAATCAATTATCAACGGTCTGATTGCGTTTACCAATTTAATTTCATGGTATTATCGAACATATGAAGAAAAGCCTGAAATAATGTTCCTCTGGGATTATTCTGACGACAAAAGTCTGCAATTCCGCGAGAAAATGAAAACGCCTTTTATCGATGAATTCGCGGGAGTGCTGCGCAATGAGCATGATATCTACCGAGCTCCCAAGGTTGTGTATCTCCGTCCGCTGATGATTCGCAGCGTGCAGGTTGTTGATAGAGTCGTCGAGATGGAAATTGCGATTAACAAAACGCAGGAAATTCAGCATGAAAAAGTGGTCGAGAATAAAATAATCCTTCAGAAAACGCATGAATTACCTGTTTCCAACACAATTGAGAAACCAGTTGAAGTTATCAAGGAAATTGAAATTATCAAGGAAGTTGAGGTTCTGAAGGAGTATGAAAAACCGGTTAAAGTTATAAAAAAATATAAAACACCTGCTTTTTATGTCATTGCGGGGTTTGTGGTAGGTTTTTGCATCATCGGCTTGATTACCGGCTTTTTACTGCGTATGATTCTGCTCCCGCCTGGAGACAAACAACTTCAGAAGATGGCGAGAGATGCCGAAGATGCCAAACTCAAGGCAATTGGATTGAAAAACGATGCTGAGGATGCAAAACTCAAGGCAGTTAACCTGAAAAACGCTGCAGAATCCGCACTTTTGCTCACCAACGAAATCATAGCCGAATTAAAAAAACAAATATCAGCACTTGAATTGAAAAACACGGTTCTGCAGACAGAAAATGACATTTTGACCGAGAGTTTAGAAAACATGACAGGTGAACGCGATGATTTGGCAAATGAGCTGACTAACCTGAAAAATGAACTGAATAATTTAATTACTCAACGCGATAACTTATCTGCTGAGCGTAACGAAATTACAATTAAACTCACCGAATTGCAGAAAAAATTCGATGAATTGACCCTCGAAAAAGATAAATTGCAGGCTGAACTCGAAAAACGGGCTAATATTTCCGATAAAACACTCGCTGAACTTAACGAGGAAATAAAAACGCAAACCGACAAAATAAACGAATTAACAGAAGCTCTGAAACTGAAAAATACTGATTTCGACGTGCTAAAAAACTCTACTGATACGCGCATTGCTGAGCTCATGGAAAAACTTGTGGAAGCGAACAAGACAATTGCGGAGTTGAGCGAGAAATTGTATGAACTCAAGCTCAAATACAAGGAATTTGAAGAAGGCGAGAAAATTCGGCGTGAGGAAAAGATTCTGCTTCAAAGTGCTTTTTCCACAAGGTCAAAAGAACGCGCTCTGATAGTTGAGGGAAATATTAATGAATTCATTAAGAAAAATCCTGAACGCAAATCCAATTTCACCAAAGCTTTCGAGCATCTGGAAAAAGCGAAGCAGATTTTAGGAAAATCAAGCAGAGGAGAGACTGCAAAGGAGTTTAAGCTGTTGGCGAAACTCACAAATGGCACAGCATATCCGTCGCCAAGCGCAAACGACCTGCCCGGTATTCTCACCGAGATTCTCAATCGCGAAATCGGACTGGCAACATCTGCGGACATTGTGCTGATAATTGACACTACAAGCACAATGGGCAATGATATTGATGCGTTGAAAAAGGGTGTCAGCGACATAACTGCGAACTTGTCAAGTATTTGTCGAGATGTTCGAGTTGCTGTAATTCTATATCGCGACCTGCCGAACCGCCTTGGAGATACGGGTTACATCACAAAAATTCAACAACCTTTTACACTTTTCATGGATGAGGTTATCGCGAATATCAAGAAAATCACGCTGAATGACGGCTCAGGCAATTTTGACATTCCTGAGGCTGTGTTCGAAGGTATTATGACATCACTCAAAGATTTGAACTGGAGTCACAGAGCGGAGAAACGTTTGTTAATCCTAATGGGTGATGCACCACCTGCAACTGGTCAGAAGAAAATAAAACTCGCGAAATCCGACAAAATTGTTGATTTAGAGGTGACACACGAATTTACCATTGAAAGCATAAAGAATGAGCTTGAGAAAATGCAAAAAACAATGAAGAAAAAGGAATTACCGGTTCAAATTTTTCCGATTATTATTGCTGAGGATTAATTTTTTGCAAAATTGGTGTTTAAGTCGAAGAAAAGCTGATTTTGGCTATTTCACAAAACTACATATGTCAACTTAGAAAACTGGTCTTAAATTTATAACGTTTTGAAAATCGACAATATATATTATATATTTGATTAAAATAGTGGAATTTTACCGTTTTAACTACGATATACTTGGAAAAACAAGGAGCGAATAATGATATCAGAAGGACTGGAAAAAGACTTTACAAATTGGGAATTTCGAGTTGCCAGAGAATGTGAAATAGTACATGCGCTGCTTGGCGAAGATAATGTAGAAAATGAACCAATATTCGAGAAATTAGATAAATTAGCCAGGTTTTTTAGTACTGACGCACCAAAGTTTGTGGAAATTCTCAAAGAAATCAATAATGCTGTTTTTGTAGAAAAAATCACTAAACGAGAAAGAATCGAAAGTGAGGACCTTTTTAAAATTGTCGAAATTCTTGAGGAAAAACATCGAATCCCGACGATGTATATCAAAAATATCAAAAGCTTTATGGAAATAGATTCAACGAATTTCGAGAATATCAAACTTCCCGCCAAGCAAGAGATTTTCAAGTTCAAAGCGATGCCAAAGGGTGAAGAGCGTGACGAAAAGAAGGTGGAGCTTGATAACCTGCACGCAAAGTTCGAAAAACTCATTATCTGCATGATTTCGTTCTCGAATATTATCTCATGGTATTACCGAACATACGAAGAAAAGCCAGATATTGCTTTTTTGTGGGATTATGACGGTGACGGCGGAGAAAAAAAGCGTAAAGAAAGCGGAGAGCTAGTGTTGATTCAGGAGTTTCAGGGGATTTTGGATACTCAATATAACATTATGCGCGCGCCGATTCGTTTCTTCAACAAAACTGTACTTGTTGAGGAATGCCGGAAATTTGACAAAATTATCAAAGAGCCTTATCAGTTTACACATGAAATTACGGTTGAGAAAGCTTTCAGCGACAGTGTTCCGTTTGTCAGACCGGTAGAAATTATCCATGAAAAATATTTTGATGGCACAGGGAAGATCGATGAATCAGAGACAAGCAATGTCAGTGAAATCATCGATGAACAAGTTAAGGCAGTGCAAGAAGTCGAAGAAGCATTTATTGATGAGCCTGAGGTCGAAGAACCAGATTTTGTAATTTATGATGACGATGCGCTTGAAATATCTGAGTTCGAGGATGAGCCAATGGAAACCGTTCAAATCACACAATCCATCGAGGTTGAAAAAATTGTTGAACGCGAAG
>JAIOTL010000042.1 GCA_021106775.1 Planctomycetota bacterium
CCTCACATAATATGTATAGCTGTTGCCGTCTGAAAGTCCGTCAACAGTAGTTGAATGAGAAGTACTTCCGGTTGTTGTGAAAGTTTCGGTCATTGATGTATATTCGGTGTTTGCTGTTGTGGAATATCTGCAGGTTGCTGATTCATTCGTTGTTAGGGATATGTTTGTGTTTGTTGTTCCTGCTGATAGTTCTCCTGTTGGAGAAGAGTTGGAACGAATTGGCGGGGTAGTATCAGAACTTACTATTGAGAATATAGCCTCGGAAAGACTACTTCGTAAATCATCAACAGATAAACTTCCCTGCCCTTCTATATAAACAGGCGACTGACTTACAAGAAATTCAATAACATTGCCATCTTCAGTTACGGTAACTTCATTGCCCATTACATCATAAACTTTTAAATCATTTTTTGCTAAATTTAATGAAATTTCTCTGCCATCTTCGTAATCAGTCCAAAGAATTGCTAATGGCGTTGTATCTCTTTTGAAAAGATAGGCCTCATTATTTGCATCATTAAAGATTACTTCGCCTTGTCCTTTGCTTTCTTCAAAAAGATTTGCCAAAATAGAAAAAGCCACGGCGACTGGTCTTAATGTCCAATCGTATTCAATTAAAGAATATGTTACCAAAAAATTAGGCGCTGAACTAGTTCTAGAATCATAATAAAAATATTTTTCCAATGAATGACCTTCGTTCGCATAACCTATTGTATGCGCAAAAACTTTTACCATTGTTTTAGTTCTTAAGTCGTATCTTCTATCAGCTTGTGGTTGCGCGTAATCAATCCATAAATCCTCAGCATTCATTCTTGAATACCATGGACTAATTCTTATTCCTGATTCAGTATTCCATCCCTGCTTGTCGTATTGAACAAGAAAATCGTTAACAATTCTTGGTGTTCCATGCTCTCTATGATCTCCTGGATATTGATGTGTAGATTGTATATCAAGATAATCAGAACCGATATAATCATATACCTGTTGCAACCAATACCAATAATATCCAACCATCCCGACGACTGTGCAATCAGGGCATGCGCGCTTTGTGGCATCATGAGCTGTCATAAGAAGATCGCCATAAAATTCCGGATCATAGTGCAATCCTCCTTCTGTATCTGGTTCATTCCAAATTTCCCAATATTTAATCTTATCTTGATAATGACTAACTACTTCGTACACGAAATGATCCCATTCGGTAAGTATTGGATAATTGTATCCCTCGTGATTAACTCGATTAGGATCTTTTGCCCAGTCAGGAATAACATACAACTCACTCCCTGTGACTGCTAAAATTTCCATTCCGTAATCAATTGCAAGATCAATTTCATCATCTTTCCATATAAAATTCCCTTTAGTGGGTTCTATTTCGCTCCATCTGAACTGCCTACCAGTGCTTAAGCTTCTATTCCATTTCATGCCTATTTTCTGCATCAATTCTAAGGCATAAGGATTAAAGGAAGTGTGGGTGCCAAAAATTGAATTCTCATTTACTCCCATTGTGTGGGGTCTTGGTATCACAGAAATAATAGCTTCATCAACTGACTGTTCCATGCCTTCTACCCAGGATTCAATCTTAAAGCTTCCTCTTTTGCCTAAATTTAAATCTATAATTTCTTCACCAGTGCTGTTCGCGGGTAAATTAATATTGAAAAAGTCGTTCCTTACTGTCTGATTATAATAATCAATGACATTATAATGGATCAAAGAATTTGTTTCGCTTCCAGCATTATGCACGACAAACCTTGCTAAGACAGGTTCGTCTTCATAAAAAACATTGCCTTTCTTGTCAGTTAATATGCCAACTTCAACAGTAGTAATTGGAGAATAATCAGTCAAAGCTCCTTCTTCTATTTGAATTGCGTCAACCCAAATATATGATCCTAATGGAGCGCCTTGCATTTTTGGAAGTATCATAAGATAATAGCTACAATTACTGTCAGCAGTAGTTGTCATAGAAAAATTAAATCTTGTCCATACATTATTATTTTCAAGAAAAACTTCTTCAGCAGAATCACCAGGTCCCCAAGGTTGCTCAAATGAATTTTTTAATCTAGCTGTAAATCCCCCATAATAATTTGATTTTGCGTATAAAGAAATAGTATATTGAGTATTTGGTTTCAGCCGATATATTCTTGAAACCAATATCTGTTCATTTTCTTGACTATTTAACGGCAGCTTTATACTGGAACTTCCAAATGCTGAGGTTGTAGAATCAACCATTTCACTAAGTGGATGTTTCTGAGGAACTGAGTTGCCTCCTAATCCCCAGCCATGTCCAGTACCAACTTCAAAATTACTATTTTCTATCAGATTTATAGTTCCAGTTTGAGCGTGAGCTTCCAAGCTAATATCACTTAACTCACACTCAACATAATCACCCAAAAACCAGACAGTTATAGTCATCAGCATAATCGCTAAACCGGGTTTAATGTTTTTGAATTTGCTGTTCATAGTTTTCTGCATTTTTTCGCTTCCTTTCAGAGAGAGCTAAAAGTTTCCCATTATATTCATCAATGGTTTCAATATTAACTTGTTCGGGCGGACACAGAGATCCGCCCCTACGTTGTAATTTATCTTGTTATTTTCACTAACGGCTTCAATATCATCCTTACCATTACTGTCCCACAGCCGCTGTGCCGATAAAGCAGCCTCCGCCGGAACTATCGTCGCCTCCATCATCACCGGAATCTCCGACCCCCTGAGTTGCAACGCTAAAGCTTATCACAAAATCATCTGTATTAGCATTACCTGACGAATCCCGGCACCTCACACAATATGTATAGCTGTTTCCGTCTGAAAGTCCGTTAACAGTAGTTGAATGAAAAGTACTTCCGGTTGTTGTGAATGTTTCGGTCATTGAATCGTAGCTGATGCCTGGAACATTTGAATACCTGCAGGTTGCTGATTCGTTTGTTGTTAGGGATATTGCTGTGTTTGTTGTGCCTGCAGAGAGAGTAC
>JAIOTL010000368.1 GCA_021106775.1 Planctomycetota bacterium
CCGTTCTTCACATGACGATATTTCAGATGCATTTATACCCTGAGCAACGATTTGTTGTTTAAATATTTCGTAAAATTCCGAGGGATATTTCTCCATCCTGATTCTGCGTAAGCGTTATTATGCAAAAACAAAGGTGTGCTGGAATTTGCACTTATTCCCAGACATATATCATTAAATCAAATAGTGAATAAAAGCACAAGATATGGAATAGATAATTTACAGAGTTTGCAGCACGTTATTTATATATGATAATTTTTGTAGAGTTGAAACCGTTGAAGTTACTGGCAGATGCGGTAGTATACGCGCCAACATTCGGGACGTAGAGAATGTCGTCAACTTCGAGGTCAGGCGTGAGCAACGTGCTGCGAGAGATAATATCATGACCATCGCATGTGTTACCGGCAATAACAACCTCGGAGGCTGGTATTGCATTACGTAAAAGTGGAAAGATTTTATAATCCGTGAAATCGAAAATTTTGCCGGAAAAAGTCTGATAAATCGATTCATCAACGTAATACCAAGTTTTCCCAAGTTTCATAGTTTTGCCGATGATTTTGGTAACAAGAGTTGCAGCAGTTGCGACAAAATTGCGCCCAGGCTCAGCGATAAGCTTTATTTCATCGGGGATTGTTTCGATAAGTTTTAAGATTTCCGAGACAATGTCTTCTTCGTAGGAAGTATCAAGCATATAATTCACCGGCATTCCACCCCCGATGTCCAGAATCGCAGTCTCAATACCGAGTTTCTGTGCCTTTTCAATCTCAGCATGTGCAATTTTGAACGCTTTCTTGAAATTCGCAGGATTCAGACACTGCGATCCAACGTGAAATGCAAACCCAATGATACTCGTAAATTCTGTCTCAAGACTACGCTTGATAATTGCTTCGATTGTTTCAGAATCCGCGCCGAATTTTGAGGATAAATCGACAATTGAGCCATAATTTGGCACCCAGATGCGCACCAAAAGCTCAACCTGTTTGTTTACCGCAGCTGCTGCCTTTTCGATTTTCATAAGTTCTTCAACAGAGTCAAGAGTGAAGAAATCTGCCCCAAGCGCAATCGCATCCACGATTTCATCATATTTTTTAACCGGATTTGCGAAAATAACGCGCGAAGGTGTTGCGCCAGAATCAAGCACAAGTTGAAGCTCATTTACTGAAGCGATGTCAAAGTTTGCTCCGATGTCAGCGAGTGTGCGCACAATCTCAGGATGCGGGTTAGATTTTACTGCGAAATGAGGTGTGATGCGCTCGAAATTCTCGAAAAACTGCTCATAGTTGTGCTTTACTTCGTTCAGGTCGATGATGATGAATGGAGTTTCTGTGCCAGCATCAAGCTCAGCATTGATGAATTCGAAAATTGTTTCTGGTAAATAATGCAGCATCTCATCCCTCACAACAACCCACGCAGTATAAATCCAAATCTATAAAATAAAACCAATTATTGTTTCATAAATGACATTTCTGTGCCTGAAAGTGATTGATATTTTGCGTCGGGTTTAATAAAGTGTGTGCCACGGAGGGTTGTCCGAGTGGTCGAAGGAGTACGCTTGGAAAGCGTATGTACGTTCGCGTACCGCGGGTTCGAATCCCGCACCTTCCGCTTTTTTTTGAAATCAATCCTCATATGGTCATTAATTCTCGTAATGCTTTGACCAAGGGCATGTATTTGTACTCGAGCCTTGATTTTTCATGCAATTCCTGTATTCTGCGGTGATATTTCTCGTAAATCTCACCCACCAGTTCTTTTTCATACCTCAGATTGCAGAAATATACTCGACAGCTCAGCGGTCTCAGCCCATGCGCATAACAGTTTTGCTCCCAAAAAAACGGACACAAATTTTCATCCGGTTGCAGAAGCATTATTTTTTGTAATTCAGCATCTTCCTGTACGCCAGCCTTGATATATTGAAGTTCCAGCGCGGTTACAAATGGGGTATGCTCGAAATAATTGAAGTTGCAGCACGCGCCACAGTTGAAACATCGTGGAATCCGTTCAAGCTGAGCAATTTCCTGCGTCAATTCATCATAAATCTGTGTCAAAGCGCGAAAATCATCATTCATCCATGATTCTCCGCATATTCTCGACAACTTTGCCCGGATTCTTAGCTCTCAAAATTGCTGACGAAACACAAATCCGCAAAGGTTTCCCCATATCACCTGCTGCCAGTTTCACCTGCAATAAATTCTCCTCATTTATGCCACCAAGCCCGAACACCGGTTTTTCGAGGATCTTAAGAGTTTTTTTGTACAAATCAACTCCCAGCGTATTTTCAACCTGCTTTGTAATCGTCTCAAACAATGCACCCACACCGAAATAATCTGCTCCACTTTCCTGTGCCTGTCCTAAATCCGTATCGTTTGCAATTGACAATCCAAGCACCTGATTTATTCGCAAAATCCTGCGCGCATCCGCAACTGCTAAATCCTTCTGACCAACGTGCAACCCTTCCGCACAAAGAATCAACGCCCAATCCGCTCTGTCATTTATTATTAACGGAACATCGTATTTTCGACAAATTTCCTGTGTTTTTCGTGCTAAATCCAATAATTCCTGCTCTTTTTCAAAATATCCCTTAACACGGAATTGCACAGAATCTACACCTGCATTTAACGCAGAATTAAGCAATTCCCAGGGATTCATCGCACATGCGGCGGGGTCAAAAATCAAAGTAAAATTAATCTTGTCCAATATTTTCGCAAAAACCTTATGCGAAATATCCTTTTCCAGAACATACGACTCATAACGTGTTTTTTCTATCTTTTTCGCAATATTTACAGATTTATCAGTCTTCAACTGTTTGACTAATTCTTCAATACTTCGTAACCCTTCCTGAACACGTTTGAAATTCGCAGTAACAATCCCCGCTAAATCCACCCGTTTATACTCGCCAGCTCCTTCCCAAATCCTGCCCAAATCTTCTTCAGTATCACGCTCGGACAAAAGTACAACATTATCCGCAATTTCCACAACCGCTAATCGCAACCTCTGACGTGCATCTTTCAATGCACTCCCAGAAGCAGCATCATCAAGCATGAATCGACAAATATCCTCGACGACTCGATACCCCTCAGCAACGCGATTCACCGCTGCATCCAACAAACGAAAAACCGAACGCATAAAACCTCAAAAAATATCCTAAATGAACAACGAATGTTATACTGTTTTCTAAACAAATTCAAATGAGGAATTCTTGGCAGATTCGCAAAACATCTATGAGATTGAATACAACAGGCTTCAGGAGGAAATCCCTGAGGTGCGGAAGCGTTTGCTCAACGCATGCTCAACTTTGAAAAAATATTTCGTTGACCGCGATGATGTTATTGATGCAATGTTTACTGCTGCTTCTGCCGGTGAACCCGCGCTGCTCATCGGTGAACCTGGTACAGCAAAATCTGATTTGGTGATAAAATTCGCTGAAACATCAAAAGCGAAAGAAAACGATTATTTTGAGTATATGCTTACGAAATTCACCGAACCTAACGAGCTTTTGGGTCCAATTGACATCGACCGTTTGAAAGCTGGCGAATATTTCCGACGCATCGAAGGTAAGCTGCCTGTTGCACGAATTGTATTTCTCGACGAGATTTTCAAGAGCAATTCCGCTATTCTCAACACCCTTCTAACTGTTTTGAATGAGCGGAAATTTTATCAGAACGGCATGCCCGTGCCAGTAAAAATGGTGGTGTTTTTCGGTGCGACTAATGAAATACCAGCATTTGGCGAGCTTGACGCCCTCAAAGACAGATTCGCACTAAAACTTCCATGCCAATCTGTTCGTGCTGACAAATTCGATGAATTAATGGAATCCGGACTGCGAAACGAAATATTTCGGACATTCAACGAAAAACCGTGGCAAAATCTTTGTGAAACTGACGATTTCCTCAAAATCAAGGCATACATTGAGCGGACAATTGCAGGATTGGACGGCAAAACGCATGACAACTCGCTAAAACGCGATAGAGAACTGTTTTTCGATGACCTCTACCCACAGTTCGTTAGCCTGCTTGATTTGCTTGAGAGCGAGATGCGCGTGCGGCTCAGCGACAGAAAGGTGATTAAACTGTACAAACTGATTAGAACGCATTCATTCCTGTTCCATGGTGGGGAAATTCGACCCAGCGACCTACTCCTGCTACGCTTCACCGCAGATACTGAAAAAACCAACGCCCTCATCCGCGAGCGCATCCAGCAACGTCTGATTTAAAATTGAAAATTTTATTAAAAAATAAAGGTGAAACGTTCTAAGAATTCTGTTTTAACCACAGAATACACATTCAACATTATTTATCTGATTTTGATAATTAATGCTGATTTGTTATAATAATATTGGGCTTGCTTATTCGGAGGGGGATTATGCGATTCCGTATGTGTTTATTGATGCTGACTACGTTTGCTTCAAGCTTGATAATTAGTGCTTGTGATGCGAGACTAATTGGTTTAACCTTTAAGCCGTCATCATTTAACTTCGGTATTGTCGACCGAACGCTTGAGAAATCTCATATTTTTCGACTTAAAAATCAGACAATCGATGCTGTGCAAGTAACATCGATTAGTTTTGTTGGTGTTAATGCTGACGATTTCAGTGTTTCGGATGGGTTGACCACGCCGTTTATGATGCAACCCTCTGAAACAATACTCTTGACAGTCGTTTTCGCACCAAAATCCGCTGGCAAAAAAAATACCAAAATCGTACTGCAATCGCTTCTTGAACAATCGAAAATTGTGAGTGCTGAGCTTCGCGGTATGTGTTATTCCGCAGAAATTCTACCTTCAGACTACGATTTCAGCGCGATTTATCTTGGTAACACCGCTCAAAATACTTTCACTTTCTTTAACAAAACAAACAGAGATATAAATATTAATGCGATTGAGGTGCTTGAACAGGGTATTCCATCTGTTCATTACCGTGTTACTGCAGGTGCCCCACAAATTGTAAAGGCTTTATTCGGCACATTAGACATCGATGTTGAATTTGACCCACAGAATTTCGGTACGAAAAACGCTTTGCTGACCGTGAAAACCGACGATGCAACCTTTACTGAAGTGATTGGTGAGTTAACTGGATTCGGTAACCTTGATTTATTTGAGGAATTTGATGACACGATGATGTGTGATATGGTCAATACTACTGCAGAATGGAGTACGCTGACGGTCGGAAAACTCATCCCAACTGGTTTAAACAATTTCGGAACCGGTGCTGACGGCAGATATAATCCGCTGACAAGTACAACATTAAATGCTGATAACGGACCTTTTGAATACACCGAAATTGTGATTCCTACCGGAGTAACTGTTACAGTTATCGGTTCACAGGCACTTGAAATCTTATGTCAGGGTAAAGTTGAAATCGAAGGCAATATCATTCTCGATGGAAAAAATGGGCAGAACCCAGGTAGTGGAAGTGCTGGCGGTGCGGGTGGACCTGGCGGTAGTGCTGGTGGCGCAGGTGCAACTCGAACCGGCACAGCAAGCACAGCGGGTACGGCAGGTAGTGGTTTAGGTGGTGGTGATTCTGGAGTTGAGCGTTCGGGTGGTGGTGGTGGTTATGCAATGAAAGGGCAAGATGGCGAAAGCGATGCTTTTGTGGGTGCTGATGGTGGTCTTGCGTACGGCACAGTAGAATTGACAACAATTGAAGGTGGTTCAGGTGGTGGTGGTGGAGCAACATTTTTCGGAACAATTTTCTATTTTGATGGTGGTGGTGATGGTCCTGGTGGCGGTGGCGGTGGTGGTGCAATGCTCATAACTGCTGCTGGGAATGTACAAATCAACGGTTCAATTTCAGCAAATGGTGGAGATGGTGGTGGTCATCAAAGACCTGGTGGATATGCAAATAC
>JAIOTL010000109.1 GCA_021106775.1 Planctomycetota bacterium
CGAAGGTTTCATTCACACCACAAAATGAGTTGCCTGAAGAAGCGATTTTCAAAGTTCACAATGATTTTTTAGCCAATCCGCTTGAAGTTAACCTCAGTGGTTCCGGCAAAGAAGTCCAGAAAATCAGAGTTTCCAGTAAATTGCTCGAATTCAAGGATGTAATAATCAATCAAGATGAAACGAAAAACATTGAAATTGAAAACATTGGAACAGCAATTCTCCAGATTAGTGGTTTGAATTTCAATGGGACAAATCCATCATTATTCACGGTTTCAGCAGGTGGTACAACGCCGATTGACATTCAAACCGGAGCGAAACATACAATTGAAATCATGTTTTCACCTGTAACTGTTGGAAATTTTTCTGCAACGCTTGAAATTGAGCATAATGCTGTGAATGAAGCATCCCCAATGGAATTATCGCTTCTTGGTGAAGCAATTGACATTGACCCCCAAATCACTATGAATTTTACTACACCGTGGGATTTCGGCACCGTTTCAACAATTTTGCCAATAAGGAAGATGCTTGAAATTGAAAGTACAGGTGTTGACCCATTGAAAGTCCGAAGTATCAAGTTTTCCAGCGGTATTGCTTTTTCAATAATTGTAATAACAGATTCGGTCGGTGATTTACGCAATCCACCACAGCTAATGAATCCTGGGAAGAAACTTTTTGTTGAGATTGAATTTGCACCTCAAAACAACATTCAATATGATGATAAACTGATAGTTGACCACAACGGCACGAATACCGTACGTCCGTTTGTGTTTGATATGACTGGAATTGGACGTCCATTTATCACACGTACATATCAATTCACAGGTTCACCACGGCAATTTACAATACCTGTAGGTGTAGTGGCAATTAAAACTGAGCTTTGGGGAGCTTCGGGAGGAAGTACACATCCAAATTACCATAGTACAATTCCAGGGAAGGGTGGTTATGTTTCTGGTGTTTTCTATGTTACTCCTGGTGAAACACTTGAAATTTACGTCGGTGGCAAGGGTGAGGACGGAGTTTTCGGTGCAGGCGGACTTGGTGGCTGGAACGGCGGTGGTTTTGGTGGAACTTATGCTGGACCTCAACAATTTGGCGGTGGTGGTGGTGGTGCAACGGATATTCGCAGAGGTGGAAACACTTTGTATGATAGAATTATTGTTGCTGGTGCAGGCGGTGGTGCAGCAGCTCACATGTCTTTATGCCACGGTGGTGCTGGTGGTGGCTTAATCGGTGGAGGTGGTTGCCTTGATGGCAGATTTCAAAATTATTATTGTGGTAAAGGTGGTACTCAAACTTATGGTGGTGGTGCTGGAATTTTGTGGGGTGTGGCTGAAAGAGGTGGATTGGGCAAAGGTGGTGATGTAACTTGTTATCCTATTCATACAGTTCATTATTGCTGCGGCGGTGGTGGTGGTAGTGGATATTGGGGTGGTGGAGGTGGCACAACTGGCGGTGGTGGAGGTGGCAGCAGCTACACTGATCCACAATCTGTCTCAAATGTGCAGCATCAACAAGGCATCAACATTGGCAACGGCAAAATAAAACTCACATACTAATCCATAGCCCATCAACTGCTGAAAAAGTTAATTTAAATCTACATTCTACCAAGTATCACATGACAATAGTATTTTCGCAGTTTAAGCGGTAGAACAATGGTATAAAGCCTGCTTGCTGACATACGATGTCACAAAGAAGATTGAAAGGGTTGTTAGCATCCTAATTAAATTTGATATACTATTCTATGTAATTATAAACTGTCTGAAACGCAGAGGAAAACAGGTATTCATCAGTCTATGCGTATAACGTCATTCTTGATATTGTCATGCAGATTATTCTCGCCTATTTCAAAGTCCGGTTCCTCAATTCTGATACCTACTTTATTATTATAAATCTCGTTGTTTTCAACAATGCCAAGTCCGTTTTTGTGAACTTTTATACCGTTCCATTTGTTGTCATAAATCAGGTTATCCCTAATCTCCGGGTTCGCACCGTCATTAATCCTAATACCTACTTTTTCATTATTCCAAATGCGATTCTCAAAAATCCTACCCTTTGAATGCCTACGCATAATTATGCCGAACAATTTCCCTTCATGCAGATTATTATTCTTGATAACAGGGTCGGAATCAAAAAACACTTCGATACATGCCTGTTCATTGTAGAAAATCTCGTTCTCCTGTATCAACGCTACCGACTGCTGCAAAACAATTATACCGGTTGAATTGTAGGATATTTTATTTCTAAGGATTTCCGCTTCCGAATTCTCGTTAATTTGAATACCTGCTTTTTCGTTTTCGGTAATTTCATTTTCATCGATAATAGGTTTACATTCTTCAAAAATCGAAATCCCTGTAAATTTACCACCTTTGATAGTATTGTTTTTAATTAGCGGGTTACTGCCTTTGTTAACGATAATTTGGTCTTTAGTATTCTTGATTATTTCATTTTCAATGATATTTGCTGAACTTTCACCAGAAACATGAACTGCGGATTTCTTGCATCTGCGGATTGAATTACCGACAATTTCTGATTCGGACTGGTTATTAATAGTTATTCCTGTTTCCAAGCATTTTTCGATTTCATTGCTATTTATCTCGCATTTGGAGTTATCTTTTACGATTATGCCTATACCTCCTCTTACAATCTTATTATTCTTGATAACAAGGTCACACTGATTGTTAATAGCAATTCCTGCGATGTCGCAATCCCTGATTTCATTGTCCTCAATGTTGGCAAATGCAGTGTTATAAGCGTTAATTCCTGTTGATTTAATATCACGAATAATGTTCCTAAATATCTTTGCTTCAGCCTCGTTGTTTATCACGATACCAGCATTGCTTGTCTCGAAAATCTCGTTATCTTCAATAAGGCATAATGCAGAGTTGGTAACAGCAATTCCAGAAGTTCCACCTGATAATTTGTTGTTTCTTATTGTCGGATTAGATTCAACACCGGATACACCGACGCATGCAAGCGATTGGCTTGTAATATGGCAATTTTCGAAGATAGGAGCACAGTCTGAAATGTCAACAGTATAATAATTTCCACCTCCAAGCTGATTAATCTCCAGATTCTTAAACATACTTTTGGTATTACGTGCCCGGATGCAAAAATCCCCTTCCACGTTGATTTTCGGCAAAAAATCACCTTCTTCACCGATAATACTCAGATGTTTTCTGTTTATAATAATTGTTTCTTCATAGACTGACGGTTTTACGAAAATAATGTCATTTTCAGTTGCTTTTTGAACTGCAGCCTGGATTGAAACAAAATCTCTATCAGTAACATCGCGTCTGTCCACAACCCAGATATAACCAAAAGTTGCACTTTTGTCTGCATCTTCAGTCGCAATCAATTTAGCTCGAATCTGCTTTTTATACTCAGGCTCAAAATCAGGATAACTAAGCAGGACTTCCTTGACAATTGGATTATGATACTCAAGCTCAAAAATATTAACCCATTTTGCTGCTGCTTCGTCAAATTCCCCATTCTCAATATTGAGCTTCATTTTCTCAATTGTATCTTCAACAATGCTTTTAGTTGTGTTATGACCAACTTCAACAGCGCAGTCTTCGCTAATCAGCAAGTCAATTTTAGTACATCTGAGAATCTCGTTGTTATCAACAGTACCATTCGAACTCTCAGTAAACTGAATACCAATATGAGCATCTTTAATTGAATTCCTCGTTACTACAACTTCCGCATTTTTCGTTGATGCGATTCCGATTTTGTGCGTATTATTAATTTCATTATTTTCAAGTGAAGCCCAGGAATGTCCGGCAATCTGGATACCTACGTCAAGATTGCTGATAATATTTCCACTAACATCACATTGAGATTCATTGCTGATTGAAATTCCAGGTTTTGTTGTATTATCAATTAAATTCTCTTCGAAACGTCCTCTTGCTTTGTTCGCAATTTGAATTCCTGCAAAGGTTTCATTGATTAAGTTATTCGAAACAGTAGGATCAGCTTCGCTTGTTATGGAAATTGCAGCTTTATCACAACCGGTAAATTCATTTCCAATTATTTTACCTTTTGCTGATTTGCTAATCTTTACACCAGTGGTTCCTTTCTCGAACTTGTTGTTGAGTATCAGCGGGTCAGCATTTTTGTTATGTATGCCAATTCCAGCAATTGATTCGCATGTAATTGTGCAATTCTCGATAGTTGGTGAGCAACCAGAAATATCGATTGCATAAAAATTACCTTCACCAGCCTGTTTGAAGTCGATGTTTAGGACTGTCGAATTAGAATTCATAAACCTTAGACAGCTGCCATCAATTCGTTTTAGCAGTGGTGCGAATTCGATTTTTTCACCGACCAGGTTCACGGTTTTATTGTGGATGTACAAATCTTCGTTGTATTCGCGAGGTGAAATAAGCACAAAATCATCATCCTGTGCTTGATTGACAGCATCTTGAATACTATCGAACGCACCTTTAATATCATGGTCAACAAGATAAACATCACCTGTAATTTCAAGATCAGGTGCAACAATCTCGAGCCTTTCACGTGCGATTCGTTTGGCTTCTTCTAAGATTTTGTTTTGAAGTTCGTTTTCTTCTTTAATCTGCATTACCTTGCGCTGGCGTTCATTCTCTTCTTCGAGCTTTCTTTTCTCTTCCTCTTGTTTCTCGACATCAATTATTTCTTCAACAGGCTCGGTTTTGCTTTCAGCTGATTCTTCAATGTCCTCAGCATCGGTCATTTCAGTTACAGATTCTCTTAAAGCCATTTCTTCAGGTTCTAAATCCCACTCGAAATCCTCTTTTTTGATAAGCTTGTCCTGTTTCTGTATTTCCTCAAAATATTCAGGGTCAAGTTCAGGATATTTGCTGATAATATCGAGAAGTCGAGGCTCGTAGTCTGCAAGGTCCTTGATTTGCTTCCAGATTTCCCTTGCCTTGTCAATCTCTTCTGCTTCGAGAGCTTTTCTCAGCTCAGGAAGATGGAATTTAAAATATGTAACTATTTTGTTGTCTTTTAATTCGGGTTTTGAATCTTTGCTGACAAAAATGTTCTCACGTTTATTTGCGATTAATTCGTTTCTGTAATAAACACCCTTAGATGCGCCATGAATCGCAATTCCGACAAAGTTGTTGATAATCAGGTTCTGATTGACGTTAGGGTCAGAAACTTTGTCAACTTTGATGCCTTCTTTTTTGCAGTCCTTAATTTCGTTAAGTTTAATTGCAGGGCGCGATTGATTCTCGATATGCAAACCAAACGAAGCGTTGGAAATCTTGTTGTAACGAATCATCGGCAAAGCATTTCTGCCATTTATGTGTATTCCCGATTGCGATTTACTGGAGATGACACAATTTTCCACTATCGGGGAACAGTCAATGATATCAACGGAAGCTAATTCCTCGCCTCCAAGCTGTTCAAATTCTATGTTAGTTATATTCGACTTTGTATTTTTAAGGATTAAGACAACACCGTCATTGAATTTCAGAACAGGTTTCTGGGTTTCTGTCAAGCCACGTAAAGTTATATCTTTGTTGTCAATTACAAGACTTTCTTCGTATTCACTCTGCATCACGATAATAATATCGTCCGAATTTGCGTTTTTTATCGCTTCTGATACTGAGGCAAAGTCTCCGGTATTATTTGCATCGACTATCATCAGCTTTGCGTCCTGAGAATCAAACTTCATGAAATCAATAATCTGTTGATGTACTTCTTCACTCGTTTCGTCATACAAATCCGGAAATATCTTGATGAAATCCGTTAAACTCGGGTCAAACGGATTGATTCGCATAATTTGATACATGATTTTGAGACAAACATTCTTCTTCTTACCTAAAACCGCCCACTTCAGGTCTTTATAAAATTGAGTAATTTGTTGAGTATTCTCTTCTGTCAATTCAATCGCAAGTTTCACATCTGTTGTTGACCTTGCACGCATCTGTGCTTTTTCTCGATATATTTCAAGCTCGATGATTTGAGAGTGTGAACCGTTCAGGATAGGGTCATGAACATTCATTTCAGTTTCATCGTCATATGCCGTATAATTTAAGTCCTTATCGGAAAGCTCAAGATGAGAAGCATCACTGAGGTGCGAATTGTACTCATCATCGTCCTCAACATAATCAATATTCTCGGACAAATTCTGCTTTGCACTCAATTCTTTCGAAGTATCGTGTAACTCGTTGTTTGAATCTTGTTCTTCCGAATAGTTCGTCATTTCGGTATCCTCAGGTTTAGTTTCATCTTGCACAATTTCAACATCTTCGACATCATCTTTAGCATCAGTCGAATTATCGACACCTTCCTGTTTTTCTATCGGCATTTTTTCATCAGGTATTTGTTCTGACTTATCTTTATTCTCGTTATTATTACTCACGACTTCTCCTTAAACTTTTATGCAGAAAACCGCTTCTTCTTAACTCAATATATCTGAAAACCACATAAACTCAAAGATTCCATTAATCTTTCTCGGTTTCTTGCGAATCAACATCATCAAGTCTGATTTTGCGGATTCTCGATGATTTCGAGCTGATATTGATTTTTGCAGCCGACCTCTGTGCCTGCGTTATCAATCTCAACCATCCTGAAACCGCGTCTGTATCAACCGCCCCCGCTTTTTCGATTGTTGCTGTTTCTTTGCTGTAAAGCGAATAAGGAGATTTGCACCCTTGAATAGTTACTTTGCCCTTGAAAAGTTTAACATTGATTTTTCCTGTTACTTTTTCTTGAACTGTATTTACAAAGGCAGAAATCGCCTCTCGCAACTTGCTGTGCCAGAACCCATTGTAAACAATTTGTGCGAATTTCGCTGAGATTATTGGCAGAAAATGTTGAGTTGCTCTATCAAGAGTTATCTTTTCGAGTGCTTTTTTCGCAGTATGCAAAATTTCCGCTGCCGGTGCTTCATAAACTTCTCGAATTTTTGCTCCGATGAACCGGTTTTCCACATGACTTTCACGTCCGATACCATGTTTCGCACCAAGCGCATTAAGTTCTTCGACAAGAGTAACCGGATGCTTTTTCTCGAAATTTATAGCAACAGGCACACCGCTGATGAATTCTATCGAAAATTCTTCCGCTTTGTCAGGTGCATTCTCAGGTGAAACTGTCCATTGGAAAGCATTCTCAGGAGTTGGTGCTGATGGGTCTTCCAATGGAATTCCTGTAATTCGAGCACCCCAGATGTTCTTATCCTTTGAATAATCGAATCTAAGCTCATCCTCTGGTAGTTGAATTCGATGACGTTTTGCGTATGAAATAACTTCATTCAGATGCTGAAAACTCCACTCGCGCCTTGGTGCAATAATCTCGAGCTTGGGAGCAATTCCGCTGAAAGTCGCTTCAAACCGAAATTGGTCATTCCCTTTACCCGAACATCCGTGTCCGACATATTTTATTCCTTCTTCTTTGGCGATATTTATCATTTCTGCTGCGATTAAAGGACGTGAAAGTGCTGCTGAGAGATAATACGCATCTTCGTAAACAGCATTTGCTTTCAATGCTTCGAAAGCGTAATCAGTCAGGAAAACATTGCGCAAATCGAACATATGAACGGACTCTGCACCCAGTTCAAGGGCTTTTTCCCCGAGTTCTTCCGCATCTTCATTCTGTCCGAGATTGGCAGTGAATGTAAACACTCTCATGTTACGGCGATAACGCAGCCAGTGAATTGCCACGCTGTTAACAAGTCCGCCGGAATACGCCAATAAAATTCTGTTCATTTCATCCTTTATTTGTTTGTAAAACATTATAAGACGAAATGGGTTCAATTAAAAC
>JAIOTL010000024.1 GCA_021106775.1 Planctomycetota bacterium
CACTTTTAGGGAAGTTTACGTTGACGGGGTCGAAGGTGTCAGACATTTCAACTTTGAACGACTATCAAAAGTTGCTGATCAGCCTGAAGACAAAAGATTTCCTGAACTACCGGAGCTTTTGTTTGATCAGGAGGCGATAAATAACGATTTTGTGTCTGTTACGCCGCTTTCGGATGCTCTTTTGAATCGTGAAATGCTGAGAAAACTTGCTGAAATGCCGACAAATCAGCCTAACTTCAAGAAACAGTAATGCAAATTTTGGCAAGCATTTTACAATGATTAACTGTCGTATAAATACTCGGTTAAACAGAATACAGGGAAAATATGCCGTTAGCGGATTATGATATTGTTATTGGGCTTGAGGTACATGTTCAGCTCAAAACAAAAACGAAGATGTTTTGTGGATGCCGCAACAGTTTCGGCGAAACCCCGAACATTCATACTTGCCCGGTCTGCCTCGGTTTGCCGGGTGCGTTGCCGGTTATCAACAAGCAAGCGGTCGAGCTTGGCATACGTGCAGGGCTTTTATTTAGCTGTGAAATTGCGAAAGTGATGAAATTCGACCGCAAAAATTACTTTTATCCCGACCTGCCCAAAGGTTATCAGATCACGCAATATGACATACCTATTAACGGCAAAGGCAGCATAAACCTTGAGTTACCTGCCGGTTCGCAAAAACTTGTCGGGATAACACGCGCCCATCTCGAAGAAGACACGGGCAAGAATTTTCATGAATCCGAGATAAACGCATCGTTGGTCGATTATAACCGCTGCGGCATTCCGCTTCTGGAGATTGTTTCCGAGCCTGATATGTCAAGCGCTGAGGAAGCCCAAATATATTTGACGACCATCAAAAAAATGCTGGAATTCGCGGAAATCAGCCACTGCGACATGGAAAAAGGTCAAATGCGCTGCGACGCCAACATTTCGCTAAAGAAAAAAGGAGTGAAAAAACTCGGTACTCTGGTCGAAGTGAAAAACATGAATTCAATCAAGCATGTTCTTCTGGCGCTTGGATTTGAGGCTCGCAGACAGGCGATTTTGCTGGATTCAGGCAAAACGATTGTGCAGGAAACGCGTGGTTGGCGCGATTTGCCGGAAATTGGCAGCAGAAAGCCCGAATTCAGGGATATTGAAGGTGAAACTGTTTCCCAGCGCAGCAAAGAGCAGGCGCATGATTACCGGTATTTTCCAGAACCCGACCTCGGCGAAGTCTGTATTTCGGAGGACTGGATAAATGCAATCCGTGAGGAATTACCGGAAAATCCATTCAGCAGAAAGCATCGATATATTCAGGAGTTGAAACTAAGCGAATATAATGCATCTGTTCTCACAAATTCCAAGCCAATTTCGGACTTCTTCGAACAATGCCTTGAAAAATTCCCCGAAGGTGCAAAAAACATCGTCGATATCATTAAAAATCACGTGATGACAACGCTACACGAGAATAAAATCGAAATCGACGAATTCCCGCTTCCCACAGATTATATTGCTGAACTCGCTCAACTCAGTGCCGAAGACAAACTCAACAATCAGACTCTGAAGAAGCTTTACGAGATAATGCTTGAGGAAAAAGACGCTCCGAGAATTCTCGGCGAAAAACACAATCTGTTTCAGGCAGAAGCGGACGTGAGTGAGCTTGAAAATTACGTTAGCCAGGCATTCGCACAAAATGAAAAAGCGGTTGCTGACGCGCTTGCCGGCAAAAAGAACGCGCAGAACGCATTAATGGGCTGGGTGATGAAAACAACCAACCGAAAATATAAACCGCAACAGATTCTGCCGATAATCGCGAAAATGCTGGATAAGCTTAAAAATTAGGCAATTTGCTAATAAATTCAAGATGATATAATAATCTCAAGTAATAATTAGATTTTCGGCTGTAATTTGAAGGTAAATCAGAAACGCAGAACGGTGGCAATATGTCAAAAGAACCAAACAATGAGAAAAACCGGCAAAAAGAACGGCGTCGTAAGGAAATACTGGCGAAACTCGCTGGCTTTTGCATCAAGCGCAATTTCAAGTTCGACGTGATTTCACCAAAAAAATGGATAACACTCACTTTTGAGTCGCGCAACGAGAAGCAAGACCAGGGGATTGATATTTTCATCGACGTTAAAACCCGCGATGATGTTTATTTCGTGATACCTGCTGCCTACGACGTGCTGTTTGATGAAGAAATTCCCGCTGTTCTGAAAGCCGTCAACATCAACAATAATTTCGTGAATCCCGCGCGATGCTCGTATTCAGAGCGTTCCAAGAAAGTCATTGTCGATTATACATATCCACTAATTGACGGCGACGTAACACTTGAGCAGTTTTCGCGCATTCTGATGTTTATTCTCGAAAGCGCGGAAGCCCTGCGAGATAACATAACAAAGGCACAGAAAAAGATAGACCATTTTGACGGTAGCAACCAAAAAACAGAGGAAAGCGATAAGAAACAAACAACCAATGCAGCACCTCTGCAAAAAGATAACATTGTTGAGAAAATCACGAATACGAGAATGTATCTGAGCAAACTTGGAGCAGTTCTTGGTGAGGAAATTGAGGAAACTGAAGAAGAAAGCGATAATAAGAATAATAAGCTCAATGACGATGAAGATGTTGCTGCGGAAGATAAATCCAAGTATCCTGACAATGAATTTGATGAAGATGAAGAAGGTGAAACTGAGGAAAATGATGAATCAGATGAGTTCGAAGATACAGATTTTGACGATGAAGACGAGTATATGGAAGGTTTTGAAAATGATGAATCGGATGATGATGATTATGATTATGACAGCGGGAAGAAATTCGGTTATAAACTCATCAATTTCTTTGATGATGTCGAAAAAAACATGAACGAATATGATGATGATGACGATGAGGAAGAAGTTGAAGAAAATGATGACATAGACGATAATTTTGACGATGATTCAGGTGAAGAATTTTAAATTTTGCGAGCTGACCATGAAGAAGAAAAAAAAACATAAAACAAAAGCAACTAAAGAAAGTCTTCCGATAATTAATTTAGCGGGGGAAGATTTGAAGGTTGCCAATTTGAGAAATGACACACGAATTATGCAGGTTGCCGGAAAGACGCTTCTGCAAGTTGATACCAGCACGGGCAGGCATCGCGATGCAGGTTTGTTCTTTCATTTTCTTACACTGAGCCTGACTGTTTTA
>JAIOTL010000406.1 GCA_021106775.1 Planctomycetota bacterium
TTGATGTCATATCTTTTCGGGAGCATACTCGGTATTAGCTATGTCGATTTGCAGATTATTTTCGCTCTTGACGTGATTATTTTCGTCGTCATTTTCATGTTTTACCGACAATTTCATGTTATCAGCTTTGACGAGGAATACGCAAAATCATTGGGTATTCGGGTTCAACTTTTCAATTCGGTTTTCATGGTTCTGGTCGCATTTACTGTTGTTGTACTTATTCAGGTTGTGGGAATCATCCTCGTTATCGCCCTTATAACGATTCCGCCTGCCATTGCAGGAAGATTCGTAAAAAGCCTGAAACAAATGATGGTCGTTGCATCGATAATCGCTTTGATTGTAACAGTCGGAGGAATTTGGATAGCTTTTGAGCTTGAAGCGTTAACGAGCAAACAAATTCCACCTTCTGCAATGATTATTTTACTTGCGTCAACAATTTATTTGCTTGTTTCGTTTTTCAGACTCAAGCGCAGGAAGTTCAAAGAAATAGAAGGCTAAAATGAGAAATTTTTACGTTTTTTTGCTGATGTTTATCGCAATAATTTCGGGATGTCAGAAACAGGCACCAGCATCAGCTGACTCTGACAAATTCACGGTTTTGGTGTCAATTTTGCCACAGAAATACTTTGTTGAACGCATCGCAGGTAACAAGGTAAATGTGCTTGTGCTTCTGCCTACCGGCGCATTCCCTGCCTCTTACGAACCTGCAACCAAACAATTTGTAGAGATTGCAAAAGCGAAGATATTTTTCATGGTTGGGCATCCGAAATTTGCGCTTGAAACGAGTTGGGCAGACAAAATTCAAAACGCCAACAAAAACATGAAAGTTATCAAACTGGCAAACAAGCAAGATTATGGTGATTCGAATCTTGACCCGCATGTTTGGATTGCGCCTGGGTTGGTGAAAAAGCAATTGACCGAGCTTACCGATGCACTTTTGACTGAAATGCCCGACCAAAAAGAATTTTTCAACAAAAACAAGGATATTTTTATTCAGGACATTGACGCACTAACGAACAAAATCAAGGAAAAACTTGCGAGTGTAAAATCTAAAAAATTCCTGGTGTTTCATCCTGCATGGGGATATTTCGCAAAGGAATTTGGGCTTGAGCAGATTGCAATTGAGCAGCATGGACACGAGTCAGGGCATCATAGCACCATGGAAATCATTGAATTGGCAAAAAAGCATAATATTACGGTGGTTTTTGCTCAGAAACAGTATTCGAGTAAGGAAGCGGAAACGGTTGCGAAGGAAATCGGAGGAAAAGTTATCAAAATTGACCCACTCGCAGAAAACTGGCTCGAAAACCTTGAACTCGTTTCTGACACTCTCTTGAAACATCTGCAATAAAAAAAGCCTGAGAAAACTCCCAGACTTTTTAAATTTAACTGCTGATTACTTCTGCAGACAGAATTTACTTCTCAGATAAAGTAACAGTAATCGGTTTAGTCGAATATTTCATCACATCATCAAACAAAAAGTCAATAACAACGGGTATAAGCCCCAAACATATGCTGCCAATTACCCACCCATTAATTACCTTGTTAGGTGTGATAGTAACCGGATTATATCCTTCTTTTTCTACAGTGAGAACCGCTGACTGGTGTCTATCAATTGGAACATCAACTGGTGTTTCACCAACTTTGTGACCATTATAACTGACATCAGCACCAGTAGGCATAGAACTCACCGGTACAATATCCGGACCTGGAGCGACAAGTGTTGCACAACCCGAGAAAATCCCAACCATTGCAATAAGACTGAGAAGAAACATTTTTTTCATAAAACCTCCATATCTGCTTAAAGTTTACTAAATCTGAAATAGGATTTACATATAACAAATAACTTTAGAACAAAAATATTTTTGCATTTCATAGAAGTTTTGGAATCGATTTATTACTTCATTTTAGTGTTAATTAACTTTTATAATTTATTGAACAGAACTTACTTCTGCGTCATTGTAACAATAATCGGCTTGCTCGAATACAGATTTACATTGTCAAACAATAGGTCAACAAGCATAAAAGCACCGCCGACAACCGACCAGCCATTTAACACTTTCGCAGGATAAATTGTAACTGGATAATAATCATCTTTTTCAAAGGTGAGAACTGCTGATTTGCTTCTGTCAAGCTCAACTTCCATGGGTGTTTCACCAACTTTTTCACCATTACACATAACGGTTGCACCCTCAGGATGAGAATTTACCGGTACAAAATCAGGACCAGGATCAATAATCGATGCACAACCTGAGAAAACCGTAACAAGTGCAATAAGACTGAGAACAACCAACTTTTTCATAAAACCTCCATAATTCCTTAAAGTTTATAATAATGTAAATTGAAGTTCGTGTTTTGCAAGCGAATTCGAACTAATCATATTTTTTTTGTTTTTTATTGGCGGATTGTCACTTTTAGGACAAATAGAAATAATTTCAGCATTTTTTATCGAAAATGTACGATTTACGTCGATTTAGTAGTTAACATTCACTTTTTATTCGTTATATTTCTTTCTTTGTACAATAATTTCGCAATAAAAAACCGAAATATTATTCTGACGGTTAGCGTTATTGTAAATTCTTCTATCTATGTTATAATTTTATCACATTTCAAATAGAGGCAGTAATGTTTCTGAATATGCTGAAAGCCAAACTGCACAAAGCAACAATTACTTCTCGTTCTATCCAATATGCCGGTAGCATTAGTGTTGACGAGGATTTGCTCGATGCAGTGGGACTTTTTCCAAATGAAATGGTCTGGGTCTTTAACATTAACAATGGTGAACGTTTTCAGACATATGTGATTCGGGGCGATCGCGGCTCGAAGGAAATTCAGGTGAACGGGGCAGCGGCGAGGCTTGCTGAACAAGGTGACCGTGTCATCATCATTTCAAGCGCGATGATGACAGAAGAAGAAGCGAAAGTTTTCATGCCGAAAGTTATCGTTCTTGATGATAAAAACAATATTGTCAAGAAGATGGATTATCTGCCAGCACGTATGGAGCAGGAAATATTATAGGTTTTGCAGAACACCATATCATTCCAACGCAATGACAGGCAACACTCCACACTTGTGGGGGAGTCGAAGAGACCGAGTTGGCAAGCAAAGTTCGATTCGGTGAGGGGTTATTTCTCTATAAAACCATGGAATTAGGTGTAAAACGCACAGGGAACGGGGGAAAATGCAGGTTTACCAGCCTCTTCAAAATCGGCAAATCCTGTGAAATATGCAAAGGTAACGCAAGGAAACTCAGGTTTACCAGTACACTGTTACAATACTTTTAAATACAAACGGTATGTCAGGCATCTTGCCTGACTCTTTCATCATCATTGACAGGCTAGGAAGCCTGTCCTACCGACACTTAAAACTTCTGAAACACTGTACCTGCCTATACAAAACCGGCAAGCCCCGAGGAATATGCAAAGGGGAGACAAAGAAAAAGGCATAAAGTCTGCCCATGTTTACATATTTTATTCGAAAATGTCGTATAGTTTGTGCTTAATCTCCTTACGAAGCTGACTTATTCTGCCCTCAGACAGACCGAGTATTTCCGCGATTACATTCTGCCTAAGATTCTCCTTGTACCAAAGTGCAACAATGGCTCTTTCCTTTAGAGGCAGAGTTTTCAATTGCTCGAAAAGGATTTCTGTTTTGCATGTGTTCAAGAATTGATTATCAGACTCAGAATCAGCAACTGAATCCAATAAATTGAATCCTTCATCAGAGTTTGCCCCTTTGTCTTCGTCAATTGAAAGCGTTTGAAACTTCGGAAATAATGGCAGGAAAAAGTTGTACTCCTGCAGACTCATTCCCATTTCTTCACTGATTTCATTGTCGGTTGGTGCTCTAAATAGCCTTGTTTCAAGGTTTTCGCACGCTTTTGTGTATTTAGTTGATATATCGCGAAGATTCCTGGTTAGTTCATCATTTTTTCGTACAAAGTCATAAATACGTCCGCGAATTATGGTCGAAGCATAACCTATGAAATTCGTACTTATGCTGCTGTCGAAGGACTCAATCGCTTGCATCAAACCAATGAAACCTGATTGAATAAGGTCATCAGGTGTGATGTTGGGTGGGAATTTCCAGAATTGCTTTTTGGCAATTGAACGAACAATGTGTCCATATTTGTCAACAATCTGATTTCGTAAATCGAAAACACAGTCATCTTCGTTTTTTTTTGCTGAGAGATACTTTTTCCAAATATTTCTACTTTCAGAGTCGTGGATGTTGTCATTAAAGCTCATTTTTACACCTTTTTTGTTACAATCCAATTTATCCCCCGATTGCGCCAGAAAATCAGTAAGAGGAAATAAAGATAAAATAATCTCGATGCTTTCAAGCGTTGGGATTGCCGCGATTCAGATGTGGTTCGAAATTATGCCAGCGAATCGAAAACTATTAACATCAGTTATATTTTATAAATTATAACATATATTTTATTAAAAATACCGTAAAAATCAATTCAGAAACTTAGATTATATTGTTGATAAACTCGCGAACAACGTTATAAGTTACGCAATATCAGAAGTTATGGAAATGTATAAAAAATTAATATTTTCTTATTTTTACTCTGATGTTGTTTATTTAAAAATACTGGGAAACCTTTCGTGGTTTGAAGTTTAATCTGTTTTGTACAAGATATCTGGAAATTACGCTGAATCAAAAATAATATAGACAGTAAGAAAGGCTTCCATGCCTGTTAATATTGATGTTTCTGAGCATTGTTAACTGGTATTGTTTAAAATTTCTCAATTGAATTGAATTATTGAGTGTCAGATAGCTTATGCCAGCGAAAATATCTTTATTTCATGAAGATTTATGGTATCAGGGAATGTCTGGAAATATATATTGAATATTTTTTGAATTATTTGCACAATTTATCATCGAATAACGTGGTTGAACAGGGCGTATAGCAAAAAACGTCATAAAACCAGCAAGGCATGAACTGGTGAAAATGTGTAAGGTAAAGTACAAAATTTTTGAAAGTGATTTTTAGACGTATTCTTGTTCGTTTTTCGATGTATTTTAAAAATAGCAGGTTAAAAGTGAGAGAAACCGAAGAAGTTTTGATTAAAGTTGAGAATTTGACGCGGGTTTTTTGGGACTTCAAGCGTGGCGAGATTCGTGCGGTTGACAATGTTTCATTCGAAGTGAATGCCGGTCAGATTTATGGGTTGCTCGGACCAAATGGTGCGGGGAAAACAACAACTTTGCGCGTTTTGGGGACAGTGCTGCCTGCAACATCAGGAAATGCCTACGTTATGGGCTACGATGTTACGAAAAATCAAATTGACGTCAGAAAAAGCATTGGTTATATTTCATCGAACACGGGTGTTTATCTTCGGATGACACCGCGGGAAATGCTAAAGTATTTTGGAACTTTATACGGGATGCAACCTGCAGAAATCAAAGATAGAACTGAGGAAATTCTCGAAATGCTTGATATGAATGATTTCCCGGACACGCTGATATCCAAGCTCTCAAGCGGACAAAAGCAGAAGGCGAACATTGCTCGTACGATTATCCATAATCCAAAAGTGATGATTTTCGATGAACCAACCCTGAATCTTGATATTATGGTTGCAAAAACTGTGCAGGATTTCATCCTTGAGATGAAAAAACAGAATCGAGCGGTGATTTTATCGACGCATTATCTTGCGGAAGTTGAGCGTCTTTGCGATGATATTGGGATAATACATAAAGGAAAACTTCTCGCTTCAGGCGAAAAACAGGATGTAATCGATGAATTTAATGCAGAAGACATTGAGGAATTGTTCTTCAACCTTGTAAAATGAAAAATAATCAAGACAAAGGAAGAAAATGGGATTGCTTACCGGAAAAAACGTTATTATTACAGGTGCAGGTAAGGGAATAGGACGTGAGACCGCAAAATTGTTCGCCCAGGAAGGTGCGAATTTAATCATATGTGCAAGAACTGAGAAAGATATAAACGAAACTGCGGAAATCTGTAGAAATGCTGGTGCTGAGGTCGTTACAGTGATTGCGGATGTGCGGAAATACGAAGATATGGCAAAATTCGTCGAAGCGGGCATTGAGAAATTCGGTCAGATTCATATTGCGGTGAGTAATGCCGGGTTTTCACGTGACGGGCTTTTTCTGCGTATGAAACCTGAGGATTTCGAGGATATAATTGATACAAACCTGAAGGGTGCATTTTATTTTTCGCAGGTTATTGCACGGCATTTCAGGAAATTCAAAGAAGGCAGACTTATTTTTGTTTCGTCAATTGTCGGATTGCACGGAAATCCCGGGCAGGCAAACTATGCAGCGAGTAAAGGCGGAGTCATCGCACTGGGTAAAACGCTCGCAAAAGAGCTGATGCAATACAACGTTCTTGTAAACATGGTTGCCCCTGCAGTTATTGATACGCCTTTGACGCGTGCATATCCGGAGCAGCTTTGGGAAGCGGGATTAAAGCAGATTCCGATGAAAAGATACGGCAAGCCGGAAGAAGTTTCAGGCGCGATTCTCTTTTTTGCAGGACCGCATTCAACGTATGTTACCGGTCAGGTCTTGAAGATAAACGGCGGACTCGACATTTAGAATCATTTCATAACTTCAGTGCATCAATATATTTTTAAAGATTTTTTTACCACAAAAAACACGACTAAAACAAAAAAGAACTATCAAAAAAAGCTCTCCCCCTATGTCATTGCGAGAGAAGCGAAGCAATCCATGTGTTCCATCGAATATAGCCTGAAGAAATAGTTACAATGTCGAACATTTGACGAATTTTGTTAGCGAAAGCGAAGAATTTACTTGGTTGCAACGAACTACCAGTTTTGTGCTTGAAAATACAAAAGGGTGCTTGCACCCCTCGATGGATTCCCTGAGATTGCTTCGTCGGTCGCTTCTACTCACTCCTCGCAATGACACCAGCCTTGCATGTCAATTGTTTTCTACAAAACTAGCAATTCTGTGAAATTTGCTAAGGGGACAAACTTAAAGTGGGTTTACCCACCTGTTAAAATATTTTGTGTTCCATAAATGTTTATGTTCCTGTTAAAATATAATAAATATTCTCGTATCAATAGAGGTGATAAGTGGACGAATTCTATCTAAGATTGGTTTGTTATCATTGCGGTTCGATAATGGAAGCATGGGATCATTCTGCTGGTAAAAAGAGCAGATGTGCTAAATGCGATGCACCGGTCAAGATTCCGCATTTTCAATACTTCAAGGAGTTCAGCGGGCATAAGATAATGTCGCTTCAGATCGATGATTGGAATTCACCTGCTTGGAATGCTGCGGATCATCTGTCAGAAAAGATGGAACTGACTTCACCTGTGCTTTACGCAAAAGAAAGTTCAGACGGCATATTATTGACAGAAACTGATACGAATCAGCATGAAGATGAAAATGAAAAAACCAGATTTGTACTTCCAAAAGATTCAGCATTATTGAAGCATGCGGATGAATCGAAGGAAGCGATAATTCAGCCCAGTATCTACGACCGTGACGACGATGTTGAGGAAGATTTGGATTTCACGAAAAGAGACGAAGACAGGTAACCTGCTTTTAATCACAGCATTGACAATAGGAATCAAGTACACTGAAATGTAAGTTTCGAATGGTTGTCATTCCCGTGAAAACTGGAATCCAGACTGATACAATAATATATTCTTACTTCTGCTGCAATTCCAATCGAGTTGGGAATGACAGTTTTTTTGAACCCTTTACTACTTTCTTGACAATGC
>JAIOTL010000150.1 GCA_021106775.1 Planctomycetota bacterium
CACAATTTTATGTTCCATGAGAAATTCGAGTAATCGGCGAATTGAATATTCAATCAAACACAAATGAGATTTGCTGATTCCTTGAGTTTTATTCACTTTCCGAACCTCGTGAAGTTCTCGCATGTTTTCAAGATATTTATCCGCAAGATCAGAAATGTTGAGTTCTTCTTGCTTGGGCTTGAAAAGTTTGTTCTCAATCTGAAAAATAATCTCATTCTCTTTAGTCTGAAATTGTTTCAGCAATTCCTTGCGCTGTTCACCGTTTTTCGCTCCGTACTTCTTGCATGAAACTTCACGTCTTTGAACTGAATCGTGCCAGACGATGTAAAAATATTTCTTACCTTTGATAACTTTCGACCGAATGAATGCCAAGATATATCCCGCCGTTATTTTTTCCACAATTTTTCCACCTGAAACAACAAGTTTAAGTAAAAACAATGCTAAAACAAGAAAATAATAGAAATAATTGTGTTTAACGAAGTGAGCAAAATCAAAGAATGCTGTATTATCAACACTTTCAAAGGATCGTCAAACTCGACTGGCAGTCAAGGGGTCAGGGGTTCGAATCCCCTACGCTCCACCACAAAACACAAGGGTTAGAGTAAATCAGCTTTAACCCTTTTTTTTTGTGTACAATAAAACGTACAATAAATCCGAGAAGAAACTGAGTTTTAGAATTATGAAATGTATATAAACAGCAGATTCGAGATGGCTTCAAAAAATGGCTCAAATTAGATTCTTAAATTGTGTGCAATTGTGCAAAATTGCATACAAAATGCTGAAAAATGAAACTACTGCATATCATTCATATCGAACCAGATTAATCAAAATTACCCTACTTAATAGAGTTCCACTAATATTAATTGTTGTGTTTGTTAATAGTAATGGTATACTAAAATCGATGTAAAAGGGAGAAATAATGAAAAATTCAGCCTATGTATATGTCGTGTTGTCGATTCTGTTCATATTTACACCGGCATGCAATGTGCTTATTAATCCTGTTCCCGAAATCAATATTCAGGATTCATCGGAGACTGATATTATAAATGGAACAGGCATCTTTGATTTTGGGAATTTATGGGCAAATTATGAAATAACTGAAACTTTCACGATTCAAAACACTGGACATGCAGATTTAGAGCTTACTGGTTCACCAAGGATTGTAATTACAGGCATAGGTGAATCGGTATTCTCAGTAACTCTTCAACCAACATCCCCAATTATGCAAGGCAATAGCACAACATTCAAAATTTCATTCAACCCAACAAATGCAGGTAATAAAATAGCGTTGGTTTCAATTGCTAACAACGATTTAGAAGAAAATCCATTCACATTCACAGTTACAGGTAAAGGTTATGAAACAAGTTTTGATTTTAACGGAGATGGTTACGACGATGTTATTGTCGGTGCTTACCGTGACGATGACGGCGGAAGATATTCCGGATGTGCATTCATATTTTTCGGAAGCTCTAATCCGTCTTCAGTAATCGATACATCAAAAGCGGATGTAAAACTCATTGGTGGCGATGTTATAGATTTTTTCGGCAGAAGCGTCAGCAATGCTGGTGATGTGAATAAAGATGGTTATGATGATGTTATTGTTGGAGCAGACTATGACGATGACGGTGGTAGTTGTTCCGGCTGTGCATTCATATTTTTCGGTAGTTCTAACCCATCTTCGATAATCGATTCATCAAAAGCAGATGTAAAACTTATTGGTGAAGATTCTGGTAGCCGTTTCGGCACAAGCGTCAGCGGTGCAGGTGATGTGAACGGTGATGGTTTTGACGATGTCATTGTCGGAGCACACTATGACAATGATAGTGGGAGAATATCCGGTTGTGCATTCATATTTTATGGTAGATACAAATACAACTGGCCTTCTGTGGTAGATGCATCAAATGCAAATGTAAAACTTATCGGTGAAGATTCTTCCGACGGTTTCGGCGGAAGCGTTAGCAGTGCAGGTGATTTTAACGACGATGGTTATGACGATATTATTGTCGGGGCTACTGGCGACGATGAAGGAGGACAAAATTCCGGTAGTGCATTCATTTTTTTCGGAAGCTCTAACATGTATAGGATTATCCATGCATCAAATGCAGATGTAAAACTCATCGGAGATGATTCTGGTGACCGTTTCGGCTGGAGCGTCAGCTGTGCAGGTGATGTGAACGGCGATGGTTATAAAGATGTCATTTTCGGCGCACACAGTGATGATGATGGTGGAAGACAATCCGGTTGTGCATTCATATTTTTCGGAAGAATTAACCTGTCTTCTGTAATCGATGCATCAAATACTAATGTAAAACTCATTGGTGAAGATGAATATGATTGCTTTGGTTGCTCAGTCTCCGGCGGAAAATAGAGAATTGATAATGATTCACAAAATGATAATAATAACACAACGGTGAAGACAGTGGAAACAAGGACAATTTAACTCGGTTAATTAGAAACTTCGAACGATAAAATACTTTATCAGCGATTTTATAGAACATATTGTAAAATTCATCCTTAATTCATTAGCGCAACAATGCTGTTTTGCTTTTTTGGTCAGCAATTTTTAATGTTTTTTGATTATAATTTAGTTAAATATAGTTAACGAGAAAATATGGGAGGTTCTATGATAAGGCGCATATCATATTTGTTTTGTGTACTGATTCTTATCATGCTTGTGTCGCCGGTGTTCGCGCAAGGTGTTGCTACAAGTAAGAATACTGTTACATTGACGGGATATTTGTACGATTCAGAAGGTGCTGTTGCACTGGGTCAATTCGAAATCAAATTCGTGGTTTACGATGACGCAGGTGCTGGTGCAAACGTGCTTTTCGAAGAAATGCACACTGTTGAACCCAATTCTGACGGGTCATATGCGGTAATTATCGGCAAAGGTGTTGACCCCACGTCTTTGGTTGCCACCGACGGCATCCCGGCAAATGCACTCACAGGGGATTATTGGTTTCTGGGCATAACAATTGGCACAGATGACGAAATCTCCCCGCGAATGAAGCTCTCAGCTGTCCCATACGCAACCGACTCCGCAATGTTCAGAGGCATTCCCGCAACAGATTTCGCGCGTTACGACTCGGTTGGCTCGTTTGATGGTGAACAAAACTTTGCAGGCAACGTTGAAGCATTCGAGAAAGTTATCGCAAACGATGAGATGCACTCAAATGGGGACATTTTATTCGCAAATAATGTGAATATTGCAGGCGATGTGAACATGTCCGGAGTTTTTAATTTCAATGATGATATTTATTTCAAAGGAAGTTTGTTCGCCGATTATTTCGTCAATGTTGATGGCGACACAATGACCGGTCGCTTAAATCTCCCAACAGATGGACTTCAGGTTGGTTCGAATCAGCTTATTGTCAATAGTACTGGTATAGGTTTCAGCACAACTCCGACGGAGCGCCTTGATATTCGGGACAGCAGCGGTGTCGGCGCAATGCGCATTGGACGTTCAAATAATAACGTTGATGGGACGCTAAGATATTATGGCGACTCTTTTCAGGGTTACAGCGCAGGTTGGAGGACATTCCGAAGCTATTGGGACCAAAACGGAACAAGCATTTACTATAACAACGGCAGAGTTGGCATGGGTACATCAAGCCCGGGCGGTGACCTCAATGTCTGGTCATATGGACCAGG
>JAIOTL010000225.1 GCA_021106775.1 Planctomycetota bacterium
GACTACGCTCAGGCAACGTTTCAGTTCTGACAGGCAAGATGCCTGTCCTACCATTTTATCGAATACAGGAAATTTTCTCTACAAACCCGACAGATTCGGTGAAATTTGCAAGGGGACGGAAAAAAAAGCATGCTTGCATGCCTGTCATACCATTTTCGCTACAAAACCATACAATTCCGAAAAATATGCAAAGGTGACGCAAAAAACGCATGTTTACCTGCCTTAGATTTGAGAGAGTGCGTGTTCGAGGTCTGCTTGCAGGTCTTCAACATCCTCGATTCCAACCGAGATTCGGATGAGACTGTCGGTAATCCCCGCCTTCTCACGTTCTTCCTTCGGAACGCTGGCATGCGTCATCGATGCTGGATGCTGAATCAGCGACTCAATACCACCAAGCGAAACCGCCAGGGTAAACAACTCGACAGAATTCATCACTTTCTTGCCTTCTTCAATTCCGCCCTTAACACCAAACGACATCACCGCGCTGGCACCTGTCATCTGCTTTTTATAAATGTCATACTGCGGATGCGATTCAAGACCCGGGTAAAGAATCCAATCAACCTTCGGATGCTGTTCCAGCCATTTAGCTATTATCATAGCATTCTCGGTTTCGCGTTGTACACGCAGTCCAAGCGTTTTCAGCCCGCGATGCACAAGCCACGCCTGATGCGGGTCCATTGTTCCGCCGTGAAACAGAAGACTGCTGCGAAGCCTGGTGTAAAGCTCCTTGCTTTTTGTAACCAGCATGCCAGCAACAACATCGCCGTGTCCGTTGAGAAATTTCGTCATCGAATGCAAAACAATGTCGCATCCGAGTTCAAGCGGTTTCTGAAGCATGGGCGTTGCGAAAGTATTGTCACATATTGTAACAAGATTGTGTTTTTTCGCAATTTCAACGCATCCTGCGATGTCTGTTATCGAAATCGTCGGGTTTGCAGGTGTTTCGATGTACAAAACTTTAGTATTGGGTCTGATTGCTTTCTCAATTTCATCGAGATTTGAAGTATCAACATATGAGGATTCTATGCCGAATCTCCTAAAATCGCGTTCCATAACTGTTCTGGAGGGTCCGTAAACCGCTGCAGTTGAGACCATATGGTCGCCTGCACTAAGCAGTGCCATGTACGCCGTTACAACCGCTGCCATACCCGTTGAAGTTGCGAGCCCGAACTTTGCACCTTCGAGGGCGGCAACCGCTGATTCAAGGTTTTCTATTGTCGGGTTGCCCATGCGGGTGTAGATGTATCCTTTTTCCTTGCCAGCAAACAATGCTGCGCCGTGGTCTGCGTTGTCGAACGCGAAAGTGGAGGTTTGAAAGATTGGTGTGCTGACAGCGCCAAGTTGAGTGCTAGGGTCGCAACCGGCGTGTACGGTTTTCGTATTAAATCCAGCATTTTCAAGGTGTGACATTTCAATTTCCTTTTTGGATATTTTAGAAGATTTGCATCATACAATTCAGCATCAATGAAACAAGGAGAATTCTTGCTACAAGCACTAAATTTGTTTATAAACTGTCCATTTGCATCAGATGTTAATGAAATTCATTCTCAAAAACCTGAAAATTCTATATTCAGTTAAATTGAACGAAAATCCTAGAAATCTTCTTCGACTAGTTCTTTCTTTTTCTCTTCATCTACCTTGTCTTTTGTTGGAATATCGCGCTTTTCTTCGATAAGAAGCGAAACAACTTCCTTTAGTACGTCGGCTGGCAGTGCGTAAGAACGAGTTCTTTCAACGCGAGAGATATTCATACCAATTATCTCTCCCTTGAGATTTACGAGAAGCGAGCCGGTGTATTCTGGGCGTAGCGCAATATCGTGCTGAATCACCTCGCCGAAACCCTCAGCAATTTGATTTTTAGGTCCTGCGATGGCGTTGTATCTACCGCTAGAAGCTCTACCGGTTGAACCACGACTAGTAAGCTTAATAACCTTCGTAAACGTTCCCTCAACACCGCTTCTGAACACCTCAACCCAGATTCTTCTGCCAGGTTCAAGTTTTGTAATGTATGCCCTAAGTTTCGTGGTTGTGTCAATACCCTCATCGTCAATATCGACAATAATATCACCGGGACGAAGCTTGGCATCAGATGCACCCGAGTTTGGTGTAATAGACCCAATTAGAATACCTTTTTCGTACTCAATACCGAATTTTTTCAAATCATCAAGGTCTTTCGAAGGCATTATGCCGATAACTGCTTGCTGAGCACCTACATTCGATTCATATTTGAACAAACTGATAATACCGAGACCAATTGGGATGTCTTTTGTTGCAATGGCAGTAACAAATTCGCCAATTTTATACGTTTTTGAGCTGCCCCATTTTACCGGTGTCAAACCCTTGGCATTAATGCGCAGCAAGGAGATATCTAATTTGCGTGATTCATTAACCTGAGTCGGCGAGAATTTTTTACCATCCGCCATTTCAACGATAATCTTCGGATAATTCATTTTGTTGTATTTACCGGTTTTATCAATTGCATATTGCGAAAACTTCGTGAGAATCAGACCATCTGCACCGACGACAACGCCGTAACCGAGTAATTTACCGCTTGTAGTATTAATTCTAACAATAGACTCATTCAATTTATTATCGATTACAACCTGTTTCCAGACTTCACGTAGCTTTGAGCCCTCTTTGTACGTGAGTTTGCTGAAAGTTGTAGATGCAACACCTCCTCTACGCGGTACTCCACCGAGTTTCATCGTCAATTCGACTTTTTCCTTATTGCGCAGAACAATAATCTTCACTTCCTGATCCGCTTTGAGCCTTGGCAGATAGTTCCTGAGCTGGATTTTGTCCTTAATCTCTTTGTCGTTGATTGAGAGAATTACATCGTTTATCAAAATGCCCGCTAAATCTGCTGGGTCGTCCTTGGCAACTTCTGTAACCATCAATCCACCATCGATTTCGAGATTCTTCTTATCAGCATCTTCAAGGTCTTTTATTGTGAAACCGAAATATGGACCACCTCTAAATTTACTTAGCAGATTTTTATATCGGTCAGTATTTTTTATATTATTCATATCAGTGTCGCGGTACATATGTGTAAAATCTCGCCAACCTTTATCGAACGCGACTTGCAGACCATCAAGTGCTTTTGTTTGCATTTTGATTTTTTCTTCACTTTCAAGAATATTCATCCAGCGTGAATAACAGCATACGAGATGATAATAGCCCTCTGCTCTTTTTACATCGAGCTGTATCACTTCCTGAAATTCCTTTTCCGCTTTTAAAAAGGTTTCAGCATTCTTATCCTTGGCAGCAGCATCAAGCGTCTTATACGCACCTTCGATACCGTTGTCATAGCCCGAAACAGATGGACCTGTTCCTGACAATGATTCACCTTTCTTCAGATTCTCCATCTGCACTTTAACTGGATTGACTTTTGTCGTATTATTGACTTTTACATCGCGAATGCTAATAGAAACATTTACACCAAGAACATTGCCATCAAGATCGAACATCGGACCGCCTGAATCACCTGAAATCAGAGGTGCGTCCGAAACAATCATGCTGTGAATCCTGATAACTCTACCTGTCCTGACAACCGGTGGGCGAACTGGATTCGTCTTGAATCCAAGAGGATGTCCCATTGAAACTACCCATCTGCCGACTTTCACATCATCGGAATCGCCGAGTTTGGCGACCGTCAACTTTGTTTCTTTGGGTACTTCAGCTTTGATAAGCGCAAAATCAAGCTGACGATTGAAACCTTTTGAAACCGCTTTCAGCGAAGTTCCGTCGTGCATGACAATCCTGCATGGTACGTTCGCTCTCCATCGTGTAACATGTGCTGCGGTTAAAACCCATCCGTCATCGCTGATAAAAGTCCCTGAACCACTGCCACCTCCAATTTGTACACCTACTACGGAAGTTCTGACTTTTTCAACAGTTTTGATAATCTGAGCTTGCAGTTTCTGAAAATCATCAATGCTTTGTGGTGTATGATAATTAAGATTGACCGCTTCAACTTTGTCTTGAGCGGATGTAAAACCAAGATTAAACGTTAAAATAATCGCAATCAGGATTATTCCGATAAGTTTCATTCGAGAAAATTTCATTGTGAGTCCTTTCTAGTTGTTAATAAAATCTGAATTTTATACGTTTTTAGTTAATTTCTGTTTGCATACTCATGTTTGACAAACTCTGATACAATTTAAAACAAATTAACCTGAAAATATTTACATTTATTTTCCCCTATAATCATAATTTCACCATTTCAATTTCATATTTTAATAGTATTCATAACAAATCAACATATAATCATTTTTCACACCCCCGCAATAAGAGAAGCAATTCCCGGGAGAAACAATGAGCAATACAGTTTCAATTGAACAATTACTTGAGATGGTTGTCGAGAAAAACGCATCTGACCTTCATCTTCATGTTGGAAGACCGCCTGTTCTACGTGTTGACGGCAGGTTACGCACGCTGAACACGCCTGACCTTACCGAAGCCGATACTCGACGAATGATGGAAAACATAACAACTGAGGATCAGCAAAATGACCTTGAAAATGCGGGTGGAACTGACTTCGGCTTTGCTTTTGGTGAAAAAGCACGTTTCAGGGTTGCAATTTTTAAGGAAAAGGGAAGAGTTGGTGTTTCCCTTCGTCTTATACCAAGTAAACTGATGAGTTTTGAGCAGATTGGGTTGCCAGAATCAGTGAAAAACCTTTGCATGCGTCCACGAGGTTTACTACTCATCACAGGTCCCACGGGTTGCGGAAAAACGACGACTTTGGCGACAATGATAGACTTTATTAACAACGAAATTGATAGACATATTGTTACTGTCGAAGACCCTATCGAATATTTCCATCAGCATAAGAAAAGTATTATCACTCAGCGCGAAATCGGCGTGGATGTGCCTGGTTTTGCTGAGGGAATCAGACGCGGTTTGCGTCAGGACCCGGATGTTTTCCTTGTCGGTGAAATGCGCGACCTCGAGACAATCGGTGCTGCCATCACCGCTGCTGAGACCGGACACCTCGTGTTCGCAACCCTGCACACGACTGGTGCTGCCCGAACTGTGGATAGAATTATTGATGCGTTTCCGACTAATCAGCAGGAGCAGGTGCGTACTCAGCTCTCGGTTTCGCTGATTTCAGTTATTTCGCAGGTGCTTATGCCGCGAGCAGAAGGCAGCGGACGTGTTGCAGCATTCGAGATTATGGTCATGACAGACGCGATTTCGAATCAGATTCGCGAGAACAAGACGTATCATATTCCGTCAGCAATTCAGACCGGTAAGCAATACGGAATGATTCTTCTTGATGACCACCTGCATCAACTATTCAAACATAAGACAATCACATATAATGAGGCGATGGCGAAAGCGCAGAATCCCGCAGATTTGCAGGTCAAGATTAAAGAAGGTATCGAAGGCGTCCAGAAGAAGAAAAAATAGGGTGCATGCACCCATTTTCCTACGTCCCATCAAACTGTAACCATAATTTATGGTTTTGTATAGAGAAATCTGTTTTGTTGGATATGCAACACTCCTTTGTCATTCCTGCGGGGTGCAAGCACCCACAATGTCATTCTGAGGGAATGAAATGACCGAAGAATCCAGGCTATAATACCCCATAATGAGAAATTAGGATAGATAACTGTTGTCTGCAAAACATTGAACCAATGTCATTGCGAGCGAAGCGTAGCAATCTCGAAGACTTCGCAAGGTATCTGATCCTGAATTGAATTTTATATTTCATATAACGAATTCTGTCAACGATAGTGGAATTTTGTGTTGTTTTGTGTTTTTCAGGGCTAAAACGAACAACGGTTCGAGATGATTGTGAATCACTCGTATGTTTGTTTATCATCAACGCAATCCCTGAGATTGCAACGGGCTCTGATTTCATCAGACCCTCGCAATGGTGCTCAGTTGGTTTGTGTAATTGATCTTTAATTCCTCATTTTCGTATGACTAGCCTGGATTGCCACGTCAGTCGCTTTGCTCCTTCCTCGCAATGAAATAGGGATGATAGTTTTCGCTTCACTCCGTTCAGAATGATAAAGTATTTTCTACTGCAAGTTCTTTTAGTTATTTTATCAGGGATTTTAATGCGAATATTAATTCTTCACGCTTCAGCGTTTGCTGACCGATGCGCGCTTTGAGCCAGGCATCGCGGTCGACAATTTCTTCATCCATGTCCTCGATTTTGCGCAAATCCTTGAGCGAAACCGTGCCAGCATCGAATTCGTCCTGCCCCAAAATGAGCGCAAACGGATGACCCTGCCTGTCCGCATACTTGAGCTGTTTCCCGATATTCCCAGCTTTCCCCAGAAAAACCTCCGCTTTTATGCCTGCATCCCGTAATTCACCTGCGATTTGTAGATATTCCGGCATGCGTTCTTTGTCCATCACGGTTACAAGAACATCAGCGACAGCAGCACGTGTTTTCACCTTGCCCAGAGACTGCATCGCACTTATAATTCTGTCAACGCCGATGGAAGCACCGACAGCTGGAGTTGGCTGACCTGCGAAAACCTCGATTAAATTATCATATCTGCCACCACCCATGACGCTCCCAAATCGCGGTGCATCAAGCATAATCGCCTCATAAATCGGTCCCGTGTAATAATCCAGACCACGCGCAATGCTCGGATCAATCACGATGTTTTCATCAGGAACATTCATTGCACGCAAGAAACCATCGATTTCCTCAAGCTCGCTGATGTTTTCTTTCACACCTTCGACGCCCGATAAAAGCACGCGCAGAGCTTTCAGAGTTTCTTTACGCTCAATATTCGGCAGTTTTAAATATTGTTCGATTTTCTCGATTTGTGCAGGATTAAGCCCGACACCCTTGATTTTGTCGCCTGAATTATCGATGCGACCTTCAGCAAGCTCAAGTTTCACGTTCGCAATACCCTGTTTGTCGAGTTTATCAATGACTCGCAACACATCCTTGGTCAAGCTCTCGTCAACTCCTGCGAATTTTATCATCGAGGTTAAAATTTTCCTGCTGCTGTATCGGATTTTGAATCTATCACCCCGTTTTGTCAGTGAATCGTTCATCGCCGCGAGAATTTCGCTGTCCGCCACCAGAGATTTCGTGCCGATTGTATCAATATCGAATTGTAGAAATTCTCGGAATCTGCCCGGATCGGGTTTGTCATAGCGCCAGACTGGTTGAATCTGATACCGTTTGAACGGACGAGGTAAATCTCGATATTGCGAGACAATGCGTGACAAAGGTAAGGTTAAATCGAAGCGCAGCCCGACTTCTTTGTCATCAGGATCGGTGAATGTGTAAATCTGTTTACTCGCTTCGTCGCCGTATCCGCAGAGAACCTCCTTGTATTCAAGTGCCGGTGACGCCATTGGGCTGAATCCGTAATTTTCAAACACCTCACGGATTATCCCGATGATTTTCTCACGAGCGTTTATTTCTTCAGGTAAAATATCCCTAAAACCCTTGAGAATCTGCGGCTTTATGCGATTATTTTTTTTATTCTTGTTACTCATTTATTTTCCTTAATAATTCAAAAATTGTGTTAGTGCACTGTAACATAAGTTTCAGTGAATGGTAGAACAGGCATCACTGCCTGTTAATATTGATGCTGAGAGTCAGGCAAGATGCCTGACCTTCCGACAAATCCGCAAAATTATGTAACACTGCCTAAATCTGTTGATTTGTTTCACCGTCGTACTCCCAAGCACTCGGTTCGATTCGTCGCATTGGTTTTTCTCGCTGCCACTCCTCGTAAATATGTGCTGTCAAGCCAGGCAAACGAGCTATCATGAAAAATGCGTTTGCGAGTTCAGACGGAAAGCCGATTTCACAAAGAATTGCGCCGATTGCACCGTCAACGTTTATCGGCAGATTTTTCCCTTTTTTCATGAAAATTTCTCGAATTGCTTCTGACGCTTCTACGTGTTTACCAGCAATTCCAAGCTCTTTCGCTGACTTATACAGCTTTATCTGACGCGGGTCTCTGCTATGAACTCTATGTCCGAAACCCTTGATTTTCTCCTTGCGCAGCTTGTATTCGCCGACAATAATCTCCGCTGACTCCGTAATACCAATGTTTTCCTGTTCCGCTTTCTCAACAACCTGTTTGAAAACACACATGCTATCCTCAATCGCTCCGCCATGCAGACGATTTATCGACAGAATCCCCGCGGACAGCGCAGCATTTAGCGATGCTCCCGTGCTTGCGACCGTTCTGGCAGCAAGTGCAGAAGGCGGTGTAACCCCGTGGTCTATGCTCGAAACCAGAATCATATCTATGATTTTGCCGACATTCTCAGCAGGCATCGTACCCATAATCGCAAGGTAAACGACCTGCGCAAAGCTTGCCTTGCCCATTAACGCATCTATTGAATATCCCCGAAGCTGGACTTTATTCGGCTTGATGTTCGTTATAGCAGTTTTCCACTTCTCACCCATTTCAATCTCCAGAATTATATAATTATGAAAACAATTAATTTTAGCATCAAGTTCACGTTTTTTTATTATTTCCTTAAAACAAAATTTGCCGAACGTTATAATATTAATTGAGAATGAAATAACGTTTAAACTCTGACAGCAGGAATTATGAATAAAAACATGATTGATATTCTTAAAAAGAAATACACCAAAAAGATTGCTAATCCGAAGGATATTTTGCTGAAAGTGGTTCAAGCTGGCGATAAAATCTTTATCGGGTCTGGAGCAGCAGAACCCATGACGCTTGTCGAAACGTTATTGGACATCGAGAAATATTTCACTGACACAGAAGTTGTGCACATCGTAGAGCTTGGTACGTCTGCATATTCACGCAAAGCATTGTCAGAGCCGTTTCGCAAGAACGCATTTTTCATCGGTCCAAACATTCGAGACGAGGTTAACGAAGGTCGAGCGGACTTCACACCGCTTTATCTTTCCGAAGTTCCGGGATTGATATATTCAGGGCATATCAGGCTTGACGTCGCTCTTATTTCCGTTGCTCCGCCTGATAAATACGGTTTCTGCAGCCTTGGGGTTTCTGTTGATGTGGTTAAAGCAGCAGCGGAAATGGCGGATATTGTCATTGCGGAAGTCAATAAGAAGATGCCGAGAACCCTTGGCAACAGCTTCATTCACATAGACAACATAGATTATATCATCGAAAGTGACCGAAACCTTCCTGAACGTAAACATGGCAAACCTGACGAAGTTGCTCGAAGTATTGGTAAATACGTTGCTCAGCTCATTCCTGACGGTTCGACGATTCAGATTGGTATCGGCACAATTCCTGATGCAGTTCTGGAAAACCTGATGGATAAACACGATTTAGGCATTCACACAGAAATGTTCTCTGACGGCTTGATTGACCTGGTCGAGGCAGGAGTTGTTACGAACAAGTTGAAGAAAATTCATCGTGGCAAAATTATCGCGACCTTCTGTATGGGCAGCAAGCGACTTTACGAATTTGTAGATGACAACCCGCTTGTGGAATTTCATCCATGCGATTATACGAACGACCCGTATATTATCAGGCAGAACGAGCGAATGATATCGATTAATGCTGCCCTTGAAATTGACTTGACAGGGCAAGTTTGCTCGGATTCGCTGGGTGAATATTTCTATAGCGGTATCGGCGGACAGGTTGATTTTGTCAGGGGTGCCAAGATGGCAAAGTATGGCAAATCCATAATTGTTATGCCATCAACAGCGAGAAACGGCGAGGTTTCCAGGATTAAGGCGCGTTTATCGCCAGGTGCAGGCGTTGTTACGACGCGCGGGGACGTACAATACGTGGCGACGGAATACGGTATTGTGAACCTGCACGGCAGAAACCTTCGCGAACGTGCCATGCTGCTGACAAACATTGCGCACCCGAAATTCCGTGACGAGTTGCTTGATTATGCAAGGGATAGAAATCTTGCATACATTGACCAGCTTCCAATGGGTGAGGGAGCGAAAAATTATCCTCATCAATTCGAAGTGCTTAAAAAATTCGCTGAAAATGACATCTTTTTCCGCCCGATAAAACCTTCTGATGAAATGCTTGAGCGTGAATTTTTCTACAATCTTTCGTCGGAAACAATTTACTTCCGCTTTTTCCAGAAATTGCAGGCACTACCGCATGAACAATTGCAGAAATATACAACGATTGATTATTTCAACGAGATGGCGATTGTCGGGCTTGTGGGTGAGCCGGGAAACGAGCAGATTGTTTCAATCGGTCGTTACATTGTCGATCATTCTGACGGTTTTGCTGAAGTTGCGTTTGTACTTGCAGATAAATTTCAAGGTCAGGGCATCGGCACATTCATGCTGAGTTACCTCGTGGAAATTGCGCTGCAACGCGGTGTCAACGGGTTTAAGGCAGACGTTCTGGCGGCAAATAAGAAGATGCTCAGCACTTTTGCGAAGCTTCCGTACACGATGGAAACGAACATTGAAGAAGAAGTTTACTCGCTACGAATTCCGTTCAAGAAACGTGAAAGACAGTCGGTTAGATTGCGCACGATTGAGCTTGAGAAACTAGATGATGAAAAGGGTAAACGTAAAAGAAAAGGAAAAGACAAGTAATGCAAAAAAAACAGGCGGCTTTCGGCTACCTGTTTTTGAATTTGAATTATCAATCGAAATTTATTCTGTTTTGAGTGCTTCGAGAACATCTTTCATCTTCGGCGGTTTGGTGATTTTGCCTGCGCGAATGCATTTCGCACAAACTTTTACCCATTTAATCGTGCCATTCTCAAAAGTACGCACTCTCTGAATATTCGCCTTGAAAGAGCGGTTAGTTTTACCGGTAATCTTTCTGCCGTTGCCGCCTTTTTTCTTCGCCAAACCTTTGCGGGTATATTGTCTGCCAAAGGTTGTTTTTTTTCCGCAGAATTCACATTCACGTGACATCGTTAACCTCGTAATCAAATAAACGAAGCTCAGTTTTTAACATATAACATTTTTCTGTCAAACACTGATTTTAACAGTTTATCGAATTCTTAAAGATTTTTACGGGCGTTTGTAATTGTAGTAAAGAAAACCCATCAAACCCGCGATAAACACAAGTGCGACGAAGTTCTGTACATGTTCGAAAGTTGCTGCTGTAAACGTGTTTGAAAAATCGAGTGCAAACGCGCTTGTTGACAAACCACCGAGAATAAGTACGCCGATAACAAGTTTGAAGAATGCGTCACCGGTTATTAAACCCGCAGCACAGAGAATTCCTTCGTTGCTTTTCGCGCTTTGTTTGCCAGATGCCGCATATTTTGCGAACGCTCCAATCATGATGCCAATGCCAATGACCGAGGGCAGATAAATTCCGACCGCAAACGCAAGCGAGGACAGAATCAAACCTTTTGTTTTTCCGATAAGTTCCG
>JAIOTL010000004.1 GCA_021106775.1 Planctomycetota bacterium
CACCAGAAGTTACGACCATATTCCCGAAGCTGACCGAGAAATTGCAGCAAAATATTATTTCAACCAGGGAATGTACTCACTCCAGAGAAAAAATGCGGTTGATGCGATGCCGTATTTCTCGGAAGTAATTCGTATCAGCCCGAAATATGCGGATGCTTATTATCAAAGGGCGAGAATATACTCGGCTGCAGATTTGATGGAGCAAAGCATAAGCGATTTTGAAACCGCAAAAAAATTATCGAAGCAATATAGACTGCTGGATGCGCTTAAACCTCTTGATTTCGAGCTTTCGAAATCTGATATTGAAATAATAAAGCCCGTTCCTGTTCCGTCAGATGCGGCAATCGTTGCGAAAAAGGCAAAACCACTTGAGAAATGATAAACGGATTTTGATGTTTAATGAAATAATTGAGGAGCTGATATGACCGCGACCTTACTTGAAGTAAATAACCTGAAAAAATATTTTCCGATTAAAAAAGGGATTTTCAGCAAAGTTGTGGGAAATGTCCATGCAGTTGAAAAAGTAACTTTCTCGATAAAAGAGAGTCAGACACTTGGACTTGTCGGTGAATCAGGCTGCGGCAAAACTACGGTTGGTCGAACGCTTCTAAGGCTTCTTGAGCCTACTTATGGCGAAGTCAGCTTCAATGGGGATAACATTTTATCCTACAATGCACATATGATGCGTGAGTTGCGCAAGAAGATGCAGATTATCTTTCAGGACCCGTATTCTTCGCTTAATCCGCGCATGACGGTTAACAGCATTGTCGGTGAAGCTTTGAAAGTGCATAAAATCGGCTCGCGCAAAGAGCGCAAAGGGATAATTGAAAACCTTTTGCAGGAAGTCGGGCTGACGAAACGGTATATTAATCGGTATCCGCATGAGTTTTCGGGCGGTCAGCGTCAGCGAATCGGCATTGCACGGGCGCTTGCACTCAATCCGAGTTTTATTGTATGTGACGAACCTGTCTCGGCACTTGATGTTTCGATTCAGGCGCAGATTCTCAATCTTTTGCGGAAATTGCAGGATTCTCGCGGTATCAGCTATCTTTTCATCGCTCACAATTTGCATGTTGTTGAGCACATTTCGCATAATGTTGCGGTTATGTATCTTGGTGAAATTGTCGAGATGGGTGCAAAAAACAAGGGAAATCACGAACTTTACGATTCTCCTCTGCATCCTTACACCCGTGCGCTTCTCGCAGCGAATCCATCTCCTGATCCTGAAGCACCGAAGAATAAGGTTGTGCTAACAGGGAACGTACCGACTCCGATAAATCCGCCTTTAGGCTGTAAATTCCATACGCGCTGTCCATATGCACAAAATGACTCTGAACTTCTTGAGATGTGTAAATCCGTGAACCCGCCGATTCGTCGTGCAAGCGACACGCATTACGTGAGATGTTTGATGTACGGAGGAGAAGACGGGATGGAAGGAAAAATCGAGCCCAAAGAAAATTTCCTGCAAAAAATGCAAAAATAAATCAGATGCACCGATTTCGTACTAATATACGTTACATTAATTATAATGAATAAACGGTAGGTCATGCATCTTGCCTGACTCGGACAGCATCATCAATGACAGGCTAGGAAGCCTGTCCTACCAATACTTAAAACTTCTGTTACAGTGCAATAGTAATTGAATTAGGTTAAAGCAGTTCTCGAAGAACGCGGAGCCAGTTTTCTGAGAGGATTTTGCGGATTGATTCTATGGCATACCCAGCTTTTATCAATCGTGCGGTAAGGAAAAGTACATCTTCAACTTTCGCAAGACCTTGAGTTGTATCATTGAAACCGTCGAAATCCGAGCCAAGCCCGATAAAATCTTCACCAACGAGTGAAACACCGTGGTCGATAACAGCAAAAACGTCGTCAACATCTGCAAAATAGTCATTTTCAGCCTGCTTTCTGCCGATGTGCCAGGGGTAATAATCAATTCCTACAATCCCCTGCCTTTGCGCAACTTCCTTAACCTGTGCATCTGTCAACAAACGCTGACTTACATTACCACGAATACTCCTTATGCCAGTATGACTTACGACGACAGGATTTTCTGTGATTTCAAGGATTTCGTAAAAACCAGGTTCATTTATGTGTGCCAGGTCAAGGATAACCTTCGATTTTTCAAGCTGACGAACCAGATCGCAACCAAAAGGCGTCAAACCGACAAGGCTTTTGCTCGAGCATCCAAAGGCAGCTTCGTTTTTAACATTATGCGTGATTCCTGCGCCTTTTAGCCCAAGCTTCAGAAACGTTTCAAGGTTTGAGAAATCACCTGCAATAGGCGAAACACCTTCAAGCCAGATAATCAGCCCGAATTTACTCGTTTCGTTCTTAGCATATTTTTCAAGCTGAGACTTTTGTCTGATAAACTCAAGTTTATCCTCGTTATCATCAACAAGTCTACGCAAATTTCCAAGCATATTGAGCGCATATTGAGTTGCTGTGAATCCTGTGTATTCAGGCGGAGTATAAAGCGCAGCACCCTGAATCCGGTGATTTACCTGGCTCATCTGCCCTAGCGAAATTTGCTGACATTTCTCACCCGTTACAATGTTCGCACCTTCCTCAATTGCACGGTAAGGGAAATCGCTGTGTCCATCCGCAACCACACAATCCCGATGAATTGCCATCGCTTCGTCCAGAAATCCATCAAGCATCTTCATAATC
>JAIOTL010000040.1 GCA_021106775.1 Planctomycetota bacterium
AATTTCTAATTGAAGAACGCCGCAGGTGAAGCCAAAGCTTCATTGAGGACGTTTTGAGTGAGGAAATTTTGAAGATTGCATGAAGCTGGTAAAATGCACAAAAGTAGTTTTCAAACACAGCCTAGTTCGGTATGTTTTCGAGACATTTTTTCATTATTGACTTAAATTCTTCATTATCTTCTAATAGCATATTCATTTTTAATGCGAAATTGAGGTCATTTTTCGCGGAACCATAATTTTTCAATTCAAACTTCACTTTCGCTCTATCAAAATATAATTCCCACAAATCTTCACTTCTATCAATTGCTTTTGTATAATTCTCTATAGATTTTGTATATTCTTTCATTATATAATAGGTTTTACCTAATTGATAAAATGCTTTATATTCAACGTCATCTATTTTAATCGCCTGCAAAAAGTCAGCTATCGCTTTATGATATTCCCTGTTTCTTCTTTTTGCTAAACCTCGATTTACGTATGCCAGATAATATCCGGGTTTTATAACTAACGCCTTTGAAAAATCTGAAATTGCTAGATTGTTATTCTTAAAATGCTCCATATACAATACGCCGCGATTGTTGTAAACATATTCTAGATTAGTGTCTAACATTATTGCTTTATTATAGTCGGCAAATGCTTTTTCAGGCTCATTTTTATATTTGTAATAAATCCATCCTCGGTTGCCATAGGCGTTGGCATACATTGGTTCAATCGTTATAGCTCTATTAAATTCATTGAAAGCTGAGTCATATAATCGAAGATTCGTAAAAATCTTTCCTCTTTCATTATATGCTAAATAATAATCAGGATTTGCGAATAATAATTCATTAACAATAATTAGAGATTGTTCATATTTTTTATTTACCTGACGCAGCAATTGACATTTCAACAGAATAACACCTTCGTTTTCTTTATCAATGCTTTTTACTAAATTGTAAATCTTCTCAGCCTTGCTATAATTCTCTATTTGAAGATACAATTGAGAAACATAGATTAAACTAGTTATATTATCTTCGATATATTCAGTTGATTTTTCAGCGTATTCAATCGCTTTTCCTATTTGAGAACTTAATTTGAATATTTTTGATGTAGAAATGCAGGCATATTCGTAATGATTAAGATTTATATCATTTTGTTGATTTTCAAGTTTAAACATATAATCAAAATCATTCATTGCATCTTCTATTCTATTCGAGTATAAATTAGAAATACCACGCCAATAATATCCAATATAATAAGATTCATCGGTTGTTATTAATCCAGTAAAATATTTAATAGAATTAGAAAATTCATAAATGTAGAAATATGCTTTCCCAAGTTCAGTAAATATTGCTTGTTTTAGTTGTATGTTTTCAACATTATCAATTTGTTTTTCAGCAATTAATAATGCTTTAAGAGCTTTTTCATAATCATTGAAATACTTATGCAAAATACCTAGAAAGAAGTTATTTTTTATATAATCTATTTCATACTTTGAATCTGAATCTGATTTCTTTGTGTTCATTGAAAGAATCACTTCAATTTCTATCTGAATCCTGAGTAATTTTTCATCTTCAAAAAGGGAATAGAAATCCTCATCTTCCATATTAACATTTTCAAAATAATCAAAGTATTCTGTCTCAAATAATTCATAATCTTCGGTTCGAGATTCCGTCTCTCGATAATGTTGTATAAGTTGTTCTCTAATTTCCGAATTCGGATTATTCTCGTTTATTGTTTTATTTTCAACATTATCATTATCATCTAATTTTATTTCTATTTCACTTGATTCCTTTTCAATATTATTTAGCTTTTCTTCGTTTTGAATACTAATTGATTCATTAATTTTACTCTTTTGATTTACAGTTTTCTCTACTTCGCCATTAATAAGCCATAATGTCACATAGCCGACATTTAACAATATAGAAAACACGAATATAATTTTCATTATAGTATTTTTCGATAATATTTTTGGGGAAATTTTATGCTTTTTATCCGAATCCATGACAACCCCCTAAGTATGCACTTTCAAGAACATTTATTTTATAATTCTGATAGCTAAATTGTTTATGCCAAGGCTACGCATTCAATTTCAACTAAAACATCTTTCGGAAGCCTCGCAACCTCAACCGCTGCTCTTGCCGGATAATTAGACGTAAAATATTTCGCATAAATATCGTTTACTACCGCAAAATCATTCATATCTTTTAGAAATATATTAACCTTCACAACCTTTTCGAGATTCGAACCAGCCTCTTTCAAAATTTCCGATAGATTCGTTAACGACTGCTCAGTCTGCGATTTAATATCGTCTGCAACAAGTTTGCCATCAGGCGTGAACGGAATTTGCCCTGAAACATAGATAAATCCGTTTGCCATAATAGCCTGCGAATAAGGACCAATTGCTTGTGGTGCATTGCTTGTCGAGATTATTTTTTTTTCCATACCTTTTCTCCTTTGAAAATTTATTTTATTTCAAGTAATAGATTTTTTTCATTTTATGTATAAATTAGTTAAAAGCTATTAAATAAATATTTTTTCTCTCACGTAAATAGATTAAACTAACCTATTTTGAAGGTTTAGATTGCAGTTTATTCTGCTCTTTTTCAGATTCCTTTTTGATATTATCCTCCAAAAACGATTGAATTGTCGACATTTTTTGACCTACAACAACAACTATACCATCCTTTCCAATCAGCACAGTTTGCGGAATTTCCTGTGCTCCATAAGATTCTGCAACTTTTCCATCTTTGTCGAATGCAAATATCCATTTATATCCGTTCTCGTCAACATATTCCTTCTGTTTAACTGCGGATTCACCGTGCTCCCGGATTCCAATACTTATTACAACAACTTCCTTATCTTTATATTTTGTATGCCATTTGTCTAAATATTCATTCATTATCGCGCGGCTTGCTGCATTCCAACTCGCCCAAAAACCAATAACAATTATCTTGCCCTTGTATTGCCTGAGATTTACTGTTGTTTTACCGTCAAGCGAAAGAAGTTCCCAATTAGGAGCAATAATACCAGGTCTAAACCTTATAAAAGCATCCAAATCTTTAATATACATATTCGCTCTATACCGCATCCGATACGAGCTGATATCCTTCGCAATATCCTCCATATTCAGCTTGTTTTCCTTTATTTCCTCACCAGGTTTGTTTTTCATCACCAGAATTTTTCCTTTAGTAAATAACGCTCGAACCCTTTTATATCGAGATTCATCGTCGTTTATATCTTTAATTTTCTCAAGACATTTAGTTATAAGTCCAAGTGCTGTATCATATTTCTCGAAATCAAACAGTATATCTATCACGTACATTATTACTTCGAATTTATAGCTCTCGTTCTCGAGTTTATCAACATTGGCATGAATTTTCGCAATAATATTCTTGACATCTTTCATATCTTTTTTGAGATTCAGATAACAATATAACTTCATATTTTGGTATGAAAGCAGATCAATTCTCTTGGTATTTGTGTCAGCATCTTTATTTTTTTCAATTAGCTTATCAATTTCCGCAAGAAGTATCTCATATTTTTTTAATGCGAGTAAATTTTTTACCCTTTCCTGAAAAATGATAGCTCGTAAATCGTCCGGTAATTTCTCGTCGGCAAGAAGTAATTTCGAAAATGTCAAAAACTCTTCTTTCCGATTTTTATAAATTAGAACATTCACTCTATACATTATTGCATTTTTCGTTCTTTTTACGTCCAGCCAGCCAAATTTCAAATAATATTCATGCGATTTCTTGTCTATCAGGTCAATCAGCACATTCCTCTCATCGGATGTAAGAGTTTCTGTTAATGCTTTTTTCGTCATCACCTGAAGTTCGTTAAACGCTTTTGTTTCATTCTTCTTTTGAATTTCCTTATCCGTTTTCTCAGCATTCTCACTTTCTTCATTGTTCTGGGCAAACACGTAACCGGAAAATACAACTAATATCGTTGAAACTGTAAAAATAAATATCCTCAACATGGCATCACCTTTTTCTAAGTTAATTTGTTGATGAAAAATGATTTCCCATCTTCTTCAGCCAACATATCTTTTTATTTGCTGACAATACTCTTATTCTCAATATAAACGATTCTATCCACCCAATCATCAATTTGAGAAGCATTGGAACCTGTCATAACCAATGTTGTTGCTCTGTCATGTTTGATTTCATCGAGAAAATCACTAATCAGGTTGACACCCTTTGTATCCAAATCAGTAAAAGGCTCATCAATCAAGTAAATCAAAGGTTCGATTATGTAGGCACGAGCATATGCAGTCAGACGCAGTATGCCCAGACTGGTTTCCGCAGGTTTCTTATTCTCATAACCGTTAAGCTTGAATTTGTTGATAGTATTTTTTACTTTTTTCTCAACATCTTTTTCATCGAAAACCGAATGATAACGAAGCGGAAGTGCAATATTGTCGTAAATCGTTATATTGTTAATAATAACACCTTCCTGAAACACCAGACCGATTCTGCGTCTCACTCGGACAATATCCTCATATTTACCGCGTGATGGATCAATTCCATTAACCAGTATCAAACCCTCGTCAGGCACTGTCAAACCTGCACATAAAAACAAAAGCTGAGTTTTTCCTGTGCCACTTTCACCAATCACAGCTATTTTCTCATTCTTCCTGACATCAAAATCTAGCAAAGAGAAAACACTTTCATTCTCGTTTGTCAGTGTAACTTTCTGAAGCTCGATAATTTTGGGAGCAGTACTTTCAGTCTTGTCGCTATGCCAGATAAAACGCGTCTTCGTACCAAAAGAAGGTTTCAGCTTAAGAATCCGCGTTTCTAATGATGGCTTTTTCTCATTTCGATTTTCATCCGACATTAATAGCTCCGAAATTGCTTGTCTTTACATTTTAACTCATTTAATGTATTAATATTAATATAAGAATATTTTACTAAGGTAACAATATGAAAATATTACTCGTAATTCCCGATGGCTGGTCAGACACTGAACAACCCAAGCTTCATAATCGAACACCACTTGAAGTCGCTGATATGACAACTGTTAAAGGTTTAGCATTTTCTGGCATCGTAGGCACAGCCGAGATAATTACAGAAGAAGAACGCGGTGATACATCTTATGCGCTTCTGAAAATTCTCGGAGTCGAAAATGCAGAACTAACCGGACGCGGATACTACGAAGCTCTGGATTGGGGAATCGAACTTGCTGAAGGTGAGTTCGCAGCACGAGTCCAACTCTCAATGTCCGATGGAAAAGCAATTGTAACCCCAAATAGTGGAAATCTCACAACCGCCGAAACACGCGAACTCATAAACCTTCTCAATGCGGAATTGCCTTTTGAAAAAGTTAAGTTTCATTTCTCAAATAGAAAAAATCAGCTTGTAACTTTCATGGGAGAACACGAATACCTGCCCAATCTTTCTTCTCCATGGGAAGTTTTAAACAAAGAATTTGCATCTTATTTTCCATCTCAGGAAAATGAATTAACCCAACTTATGAGAAAATGTGCGGAAATTCTTGAAAAAGCGGAGATTAATGAAGTCCGAAAATCCTTAGGCGAGCAACCGGTGAATTTCGCTTACATTTGGGGCATGGGACAGGCGAAGAAATATCAAACAATGAAAATTGATAGGCAGATTCGACTTGCAATGGTTTCATATTCGACAATGGCACGTGGAATCGGCTTGGCAGCAGGTGCAAAAACAGTTTATAAACCCGAAGAAGACAAATCATCTCGAAAAGAACTGCGATATTTATATCAGGAAACTCGAAAAGCACTTGTAAACCACGACATTGTTGCTGTTCATCTCGGCTTCACCGACAATTACACAAAAGTTGACAATCCAATGGGCAAAGTAAATGCGCTTCGAACAATTGATGAGAATTTCATTACACCCATCGTCGAAGACCTGAAGCAATATGAAGACCACAGGTTTTTATTGATACCGTCAATTGGCTCAAACAGCATAACTAAAACACATTTGAAACAGCCTGTACCGTTTCTGGCATGGGGTGAAGGAATAACTCACGTTCAAAATAATGGATTTACAGAAGCATCTGCAGCGGAATCAGGCATAAAGATAAAAAGTGATGAAAAATTTCTCGAAAAATTTCTCTTTTAGCCCATAAAGACCGATGACAAACCTCTTCACAAACGAAGAAGAATTTGAAGACCTGAAATATAAACCGCTTGCCGACAGAATGCGTCCACAAACTATCGATGATTTTGTAGGACAAGAGCATTTACTTGGTAAGAACAAACTGCTAAACGAAATAATTTCACGTGAAAAACTCGTTTCGCTGATTCTTTGGGGTCCTCCAGGTTGTGGAAAAACAACACTTGCACGATTAATTTACAAAAACGCAAATGTGAATTTCGAGAAATTTTCAGCTGTCCTTTCTGGGGTTGCTGAAGTTCGGAAAATAACAGCGGAAGCACAAAAGATACTAAATTTCAACGGGAAACGCACTGTTCTCTTCGTTGACGAAATACATCGGTTCAACAAAATGCAGCAGGATGCGTTTTTGCCTGTCGTAGAGAACGGAACAATCATTCTCATTGGTGCGACAACAGAGAATCCATCATTTGAAGTTATATCTCCGCTGCTGTCACGTTGCAGAGTCCTGCGACTTCAGCCCTTAACCGAGGACAATATTAAAACAATCGTTGAGCAGGTTCTGAATAATGAAGAACTTGGGTTTGGCGGATATAATCTTGAGATTGATGATAAGGCTTTCTAACTTCTCATCACTTTCTGCGGAGGAGATGCACGGATTGCGTTGAATGCGCTTGAAATTGCAGCATCTCTGACCAAACACATCACAACGGAAATAATTGAGCAGTCTTTGCAGAAAAAAGCTCTTGGATACGACAAATCAGGCGATTCACATTATGACACAATCTCAGCATTCATAAAATCACTGCGCGGTTCAGACCCGGATGCAGCAATTCATTATCTTGCACGCATGCTCAAATCAGGCGAGAATCCACGTTTCATTGCCCGTCGTTTGATAATTTTTGCATCCGAAGATATAGGCAATGCCGACCCGGTAGCACTTATGCTTGCAAACAACGCTGCCTCAGCAGTTGAATTCGTCGGACCGCCGGAATGTCATATAAATCTCGCTCATGCAACAACTTACCTGGCATGTTCCGAGAAATCCAACG
>JAIOTL010000459.1 GCA_021106775.1 Planctomycetota bacterium
CAGGTCAACGAGTGTATTCCGCAACGCCTTTTTCGAAGACATTGCATCATCTGATGTCGAAAGCAGAACCAAGCGCATAATAGGCTCTAAAGTCGGGTCATACTTGAGTATCAGCGGATTCTCAGCCTCCATTGGCAGTCGGATTCTACCGAATTTCTGCCGCACTTCCGTCGCTGCCTGCGAAATATTCGTCCCCCACTTGAATTCAAGATAAACCTCGCTGCGTTCCGGACGTGAAATAGACGACTTAGCAACAAGGTTTTCAATTGAACCGAGATTCTCCTCTAACATGTTCGAGATTTCTTCTTCAACAATCTCAGGTGATGCTGCGGGATAATCCGTCCGTACAGTCAGTGTCGGATAATTCAACGGAGGCATAAGCATCAGTGCAAGGCGTTCGTATGAAATCCACCCGAAGACAAGCACACCGATAACAACCATCAAAACCGCAATTGGTCGCTTAATTACCGTCGCCAGAACACCACCCGCTTTCTGCATCCGTATTATTTTCCAGAATCCATCGAGTACATGCTCTGAATCATCATGCTTTTTTTGGTCATCAGGCTTTTTTAGGTCATATTTTTCCAGCGATTTCTGTTTTTCTGAGGTAAAAAATCCTTGCCTGAGTGTATTTTGCCCAAACATTTTCTTTGCGTGGAGTAATTGAAGTGCCAGGGTTTTTTGGGTTGATGCATCAATATCAGCATTTATTTCGGTTGGTTTTTCAAAGGAGATGAATTTGTTGTGAAAAATCTCATGGGCGAGGAAATTATCAATCTTTTTCGGAATTTTTTTAGATTTAACCTGAGTCTCGTATTCGTCAGCCAGCACTTTACCTGCATCTTTTCCGAATATTCTAAAAAATGCTTCTGTTACGCTGTTATTGTCAAATCTGAAGAATTTAAATAATTTGAGAAGTGATTGACGGCTTGTTTCATCAAGTCCAAACCTTGCAAAAGGAATTCTACGACCATCTTTTATGTCAATCCCTATGAAAATTGTTTTTTTTCTACCTTTTGAAGCTTCAACATCTGCATCAGGAACGTAAAACCTGAAACTTTCAATTTCATCGTACAAAACAACAGAAGGTTCACCTGATTTACCGTAAATCCGCAATTCCCGTTCAGGAATGACAATCACTTTTTCATAACGAAGAACCTGATTCAATACTACTGTCAAAACTGTGAATGCAACGGCACCAGCAATACTGAGTAGTGGATTTAACAGAAACAAACCAGCAGTTGCACCGATAATAATCACTAAATATAGAATTGTTTTGGGAAATGAAAAACGGCGAAGAAGATTTTTTCTGAAAACTAGCACTGGTGTTGTCTGCTTCAATGGCAGCTTTCTAAAACCCTCACCGCCTGCAATATTGTTATCAAAAATTATTTTCGGAATCATATCTATTTTGCTCGTAAAATTACAGTAAACGTAGATTGTACATTGATTAATAAAAAATGTACGTGAAATACACTGAAATGCACTACAAAAAATAACCCCGATGCATACACCGGGGTTAACATTTAAATTTATCTTAGTTGGGTGGAATGCTCATCACGAACAAATAACCCTCAGTTGTCGCAAAATAAATGCTTCTGTCATTTTCGTTATTGCTGCCCACGATAATCGGGAACTTTGTTACATCGTAACCCTCTGATTCCATTTCACCCGAATCCAGATCGATACGTCTGATGAATTTCTTTTCTACCATTTTACCGTCTACGCTCATCTGAACGTACTGCAGAATATAAAGATATTTTTTCCCAATGAGAAGTGATTTGAATTTTCTTCTTTCATCGAGGTTGAGAAGTTCATCGTCACCATATTTTTTATATTCTAATCCACCTGGCAAATATTTGTCAGGAAGCAGCGGAATCTGCCAAACAGGTTCATTTGCTTTTCTGCCTTCAGGGTTATTGGCATCTGCAAGACGAATCAAGCCTTTGCCGCCTGAGATATCAGCATTATAATAATATTTAACACAGGTTAAATATCTTGGTGTCTGGAACATAACATAATGGTCATTATCCACGCTATCCTCGACGAAAGGCGTGGAAACAATCGGCTCCTGTGCATGGAAACTCCAGTGAATTTCACGTGCAGTGTTCATGCAGAACAATTTTGTCGACCATGAAGGAACGAAGAAAAGCTTGTCATTGCCAGCATCTTTGACAGCAAAATTCGCATTCATATGTGTTACTGGAAATCTCCATTTCAGAGAACCATCATCGGAGCTGATGCAGTAAATATTTCCGTTATTGTTATAAAAATATAGACGGTCCATATCTGCATAAGGGGTCATAGTGATTGTACCGACACCGATTTCTTTACTGGGCCAATACCATTTTTCAAGTTTCTGACGTTCGTCGAAGCCATACATTCTGAAATGTTCGGATGCTGAGAGATATGCGCCAGATTCATTCGCAGTAATCGGCGACGCGGGAGTAATTCTCAGAAACTTTGTATACTTCATCTGATTTTGGTTTGGTTGTCTGTCTCTGTAATACCAAGTAATCCTGTTGGTATCCGTGAGCCAGACGATGTCGTTTTCAGTTAGTGCTGGCGGTGAAGATGGTCTGCCTTCAAGTTCAACAGTCCATTCAAGGACAAGCTGGGAACCAGAAAGCCTGAGTACATGGTTATTGTTGAACAAAACAAAAAGCTCTCTCTTGCCGTCTTTTACGTAATGAAACAGATCGACAATCCAGGCTTTATGGTTTTTTACAGTATCCATGTCGCTGAAATTATGATTCACTTCGCTGAAATCAAGCGGAATGTTTTTAAGAATTTTCTCATATTCTTCAAAATCTCTTGGTGTATGATCCGGTTTCAGATATGTCGCAGGTTTATACTGATACTCTTTTTCAATTCTCAACACTAACGGTGGTTCACCGCAACCGGCAAATACGAGTATCATGCTCGAAACGAAGAATAACGCGGATATTCCTGCGGTTAGCTTCATTTTATTCATTCGCAAACTCCTTCACTTTCAGGGGCAGTCTGATATTCAATAAAGTTTTGATATTATATTTACGTTATATCTAACGTCAACTCATAAGACGCATCAATTTCATTTTTTACCAAATCCATTACGGTTTGGATGGTGGAAAAGCAAAAATCACAGCATAAGCAAAATATTGTTGCCATAGGCGATGCTTACATTCATACCCTCGTAAGTGTAAGCAAAGCCAGCCTCACCTGTGTTTGTTATTGCAATGACACCGATTTCAGTGTTTTCAGTGGGTAAAAGCATTAAACTTTCGCGAATTGAATTGTACAACGTTTTGCCTGCTGAAAATTTATATGCAATTGCACCGCAAATGTTTGTATCGAGAATTTGCTCACCGGTGCCTGTTGCTGAGATTGCGATGTTCGGGGTTGCGAAATTTCCCGCCGGTGTCGGTGTGTCACTAACTCTTCCCGGAAATTCGAAACCCTTACCACCGGTCGAAGTTCCTGCAAAAAGATTTCCGCTTTCGTCGATTGCAACAGCACCAACAGTGCCTGTCTTGCCCTCGACCTTTTTATGCCAGCGTTTGAGCTGTTTTTCGGTAACAAGGTCAGTTTTGTCAATCCCAAGCTCATTTTGCAGGATTTCAGCTCCGGTTCCATCGAGGTTTCTGTCTTTCTGTTCTAATAAATAATCCGCCATTATTGATGGGTTCTTGAGTTCTTGTGCGTTGTAAACCGCGCTTAATCTTTGTTTGTTGCCGTCCATAATCGCTGCGGACACCCGCACTTTACCGTCCTTCTGAATCTTTGAACCGATGCCGGCATTGAAAAAATCAGGTTGATTTTCCATCTGGATGAGCGCGTGCAAAACCGCTTTTCGAGCACCGTCAGAGAGCAGGATTTTGTTTGACTCTCGCGTGAAATTCGCAAGCAATTCCTGCCGCAGCATCCTTTTATCCCGTGGATAACCGGTTAAAACGCGACCTGCGCCGGAATGCAGCATAATCGTTGGTTTACCAATGTTTTCGACCCAAATTTCAAGCTTGTCCATGTTGTCACCGAAATTATTTCCTTGATGTGTAAGCGTACAAAAAAGACCAGAAAATTATTAGAAGAATTGATAACAACAGAAGAATTTTGTTAAGAGAATACAGTTTGCTTTGAGCCGATTTTACACAGTCTGCAAGTTTCTCTTTTGCATTCGATTCGCTGAAATATTTGTTGAATAATTGCTTCAATTTTTCCAATTTTGCTGAAATTTCAAAAAATTCTTTATAATTGGGGATGTCGAGTGAAATCGGAATGATTGTTCTTCCATTTTCGACAATTTTGCCAGTCACACTGTTCTCAATACTAAAATTTGCTTCATAAATTCCGGGTTTTACAGGTTTTAGTTCGATTTTCCGCTTATCAATTACCATAAAATATTCTTGTATTCTATCTTTCGCAATATCCCTGATTCTCAGCGTTACAGAATTTTTATCGAATTCAGTTTGCACTTCGATATCAGCCTCGGAACTTTCAAAAAGCATGCGGAAATGATTTTTCAAATACTGCCCGATTTTCCGAGGTAAAAGGTCTTGCCAGAACAGGTCGAAATCGTTAAACGGAAGCATAATCGCACTTGTGCGGGTGTTTCCTAACATCCAGGATGCAAGTAACGGCTCATGCTTGCTGCTAACGAGCAACGCTTTAGCATCGTTGAATTTCTTGATTATCGTGCGGACATACCCGTTCAATTGTGGATAATCAAGGAAAAGCTTCTTGTCGTCTGTGAGAACCGTTGTCATTTCAGAGTCAATCAACTTTCCCCCGGCATTGAGAAGTGCTTTTTGGAACGCTTCGTTCACCTGCCAGTTTTCCGCCAGATACTCCGCAGAACCCAATTTCCCAAGCTGTTTCGTGAGTTTTTGAAATAAATCGTTCTTCCCACCAGCAACGATGAACGAAACATGCACATTATTTTTTAGAGCAGAATCGATTAAAACTGTGAATTCTTCAGCCTTCGATGCCCCAATTGTGGGCGTACCGTCCGAAAACAGAATCAGAAGCTTCGTTTCCTCCGAACGCTTGGAAAGCTTGCCGATGCCGACTCTCAACGCCTCCTCAAGATTCGTTCTGCCGAAAAGGTTGGGTGTATTCCCCAGAATTTCGAGTCTTTCCACGATTTTTCGTGTTACTTCATCTGAAAGTTTCGCCAGATTAACGGTTTCACCTCTTTCATCGGCTTTTTCCGCGAAACTCACAAGCGCACAGGCATCCGCCGACTTAAAATTCGACAAAAACTCAATTCCAGCCGAACATACGCGTGAAATCTTGGAAACCGACCCGATAAATCCGTTCATGCTCTCGGAGCGGTCAAGCATTAGGACAACAGCACGTTTTTTGTTCTTGTTTGGGTCAAGATTAAC
>JAIOTL010000205.1 GCA_021106775.1 Planctomycetota bacterium
GCATCTTTTTCTAGTTCCATCCGTTCTTTCTGCAATTCCAGTCTTAAGTCTTCAGCAGAACTTCGAGGCTCTTTTTTTGCTGGGGTTTGTTTGCCGTTTGATGAGAAAAATTCAATATCATCATCAAAATCATCTTCGAAAATACTCTCCACTTTCCTTTTTTTCCCACCAAATCTATCTTGTTTAATATCAACAGGTTTATGACCATCAGGCGAGACAGAACTGTCAACCGTGCTGAAAAAATCATCTTCATCCTGTGAAATGTCAGTTTTTTGAGGTTTTGGCTTCATTGAGGGTGGTGGCGGAGGCATTTTATCGACTTCTGGTAATTTTACCACAGATTTAATTTCGCTATATTTTGGCCACGACTCATCTGGCGAACCAATTTTAACGTAAATCGTGTAATTTTCAATGGTAATCGGTGCTTTGCCCGAGCCTGGAATCAATTTATCCTGACCCGAAGACAACGATGATTTTTGTACTTTTAATCCTCGGATGCTGCCAACACAGCTAACTTTGAGGATTCCTGTTTGAATTTTAACCATTAAAAATCTTGGGGCGGCATATAAATCTTCCAAAACAATATCGTTGTCAGCTCTGACTCCGATTGTAATAAAAGTGTCGTTTTTGCCCTTACCGACAGTAAAAGGCTTCTCTGCTTTGGTTACGTAAAATGAAATCATAAAACCATCCTAAACAAAATATTGTTAAAACTCATTTTAATATCGATAATTGCATTGTGCAAGTTTACCGTGAATTAAAAGTTAATTGGCATATAAACAAAAGAAGTTGAAGGAATACGAAAAAATATTCAAAGAATATATTATAATGGATAAGTATCGTATTGAAAAACAATTCGAGAAATTCCCTGAAAATCTGTTAAACCAAATCCAGCATAGGTGGTGTTTGAAAAATAGTTTTTAGTGAATTTTATCAGATTTTCGTGAGGTTTGGAATTTCTGATTGAAAAACGACGTAGGTGAAGCCTGAGCTTCATTGAGGATGTTTTGATTGAAGAAATTTTAAAAGTTGCTTGAAGATGGTAAAATACTCAAAAGTAGTTTTAAAACACAGCCCAGACTGGTTTAAGTTGGCAGCATTGTCAATAGGTCAAATAATTCTTGAGTCCTAGTGCCAGCGTTGTCAAAGAAAAGCAGGTTTACTTGTAACAGTTTAATGAACAACCCCTAGAAAACTTTCAATTGGAGGGTTCAATGAAAAAAGCTCTGACTGTTTTAATATTAATTGTATTTTTCATATCAGCGACTGCTATTGCACAGGATTACAGATTGTATCCACCACCGGTCAAACCTGTATATGAAAAATCCAAAGCATCGCAAGATGTGTGGGTTTATGACGTGCAAGTTGTCGGTACGTCAAAGGGTTATGTATTTACAGCCAATGTCAAGGCTTTATTCTATGCAGGTCTTGACGACAATGGAAACCGGATACCGTATATATTCTCAAACAGAGGTGATGCGCCGCAAGACGATCCGAGTGATTTTGAACTTATTGACGAAGTTTTCACGGGTACCGCATATATCAAGGTCGGGCTCGATAATAACATTGTTTCGAGAACCAAATTCAAAGTGACTGGCGGACGTGGTGACGAGAAAAAAGCAGGTGAAAAGGACGGCATAATTGAATTCAAACCTATTCCGATCAATACCTGGATGCTTACTACAATGTACTCTATTGTCGTTGAAATAAATCCTAAAAGCCAAAGAAAAATAATGAAATATATCTGGGTTGACAAGGAAAAAAGCGCGCGCGTAGGCGCTGCAGGCGGTGATCAAGGAGATAAACCGGTTGAAAGTAACGTTAAAATAGTAAGAGAAGACCCGAGACAAGCTTTGGCAATTTCAGTTGATGCATTTCTTCTAGTTCGGAAAAACGAACGCGGCAGACTTGAAACATTTAAAGAAGGAGCAATTCAATTCTATGAAAATGCTCTGCACCAGGCAAAAAACCTCAAAATATACGAAAAAGACCTTAAAGAACTTAAAGAAAAAATCAAAAATCAAAAAAGTATCATGGAAAGAGAACGACTCGAACTCACATATTTTGATTTGCTTGCACGTATCCAGAAATACAAACATTGGGAACAAGACTCAGTTAATAAAAAATTGCAGACAGAATTAACAAAAGCAAGAACAATCGAGAAAGATTTTAAACTCGCTGTTTACACATATGACCGACTGGCCAAAATCAGTATCGTAAACTTACTTGACAAAATTTACGGATTTTACACTGAAGTATATTACACATCTTTCGGATGCAGCCCGAACTGGACAAGCAAAAAAACAACTAAATTGCGAGAACTCAATAAAAAATTCAAAATCAGCAATTACTTGAAAAAGGGAACTCCCGGTGTAAAAGTCGAAAAAGGTGATTGGAAAAGCGACAAATGGCTTAATAATCTCGAAAAAAATTGGATGGTTCAAATCGAGGAAATAAAAACTGATTTCCGCAAAATCTTTGGCAATGCAATGACCGATAAAAAATCCAACACAAGTGACCCGAACTACTTCGGCATGACAAAAGACGGTACTCGAAAATTCTGGGAGCCTGTGTTTAAGTCAGGATACGAAGAATTATATAAATTCCTGTTTAAAGACATAATGCTTGAGAAAACAATTAAATCGCTTGCTAATTTGCTGACCAAGGAACATAGCAATGTTAGGGACCCGAAATTCCCATTCATAAAAGAAGGTACGCTGAAAGCTTTCCCAAGTCCAAGTGCTGCATACGCTTATACTAAACAACTGAGTGACATAAAGAAAAAGATATGCAAACTGATTTACTCATGCAGAATACCGTCCGAGATTCCGCAATGGATGGTAAAAAAGAAACCTGATAAGAAAGACAAAAAGAAAAATGAGTGGGTTTGTCCAAAATGCCAATGTAAATCAGCACACAAACCGCCGGAAGGTAAATGTCCCGTCTGTGGTACTCTGATGAAAGAAGTACCTAAGAGTTCGAATACAGATGAAACAGGTCCTGGCGAATCAGGTAGATAGCGTATAATTAACCTGGAAAAGTTAAGGTTGGAATATGTTCGAGCAAGTTAAGAAATATCTCATATATGCAATAATCTTTTGTGTGATTATCGTGTTTTTGGTTCTTAACAAAAATATCGGTTGTGCCAGAATCGATTCAAATTCACCACGAATCGGCAGCCTGAAAAGTGATGATGTTGCGTATCTGGACAGAGTAAGTTTAGATGATGATGAGTTGACTGCTCTTGAATACAGCAATGTATTGCTTTACCGCACGCCTAATTCAAAGAGAAAACATTTTATAGGAAGACTGGTGGGAAAGCCGGGAGATAGAATCAATATTAAGAAAGGCAAACTTATCAGAAACGGTGAAAAGGTTTTTGAGAAATATATCGACAGTGATATGAAATTTGATTTGCCTGAGATATTTGTTCCTAGGGGAACTGTGTATCTGCTTGCAGACCGTCGATTGGTGGATAAGAACGATTCGCGCAAATTTGGTCCGATTTCGATACTGAATATCCTTGGCAAAGTTACCAATGCAGATGAAAATTAATTTCCCGACAATCTTGTTTCGGTGGGTCAGACATCTTGCCTGATACTCAGCATCAACATAAACAGGTAGGGATGCATGTTCCGCTATTCACTGAAACATATGTAACAGTAAACTAGATTTTACTGCGTCCTCGGCTCTTGCAATTTAGATTTTGTACGATTTCTAAGTTTTTTCTTGCTAGTAAATTAACACTTAGACTGCAATAATACTGTTTTGTGATTAATAATTTAAGTATATTGTTCGATATTGTGTATGAGTATAATATTTTGGATTTTATATATTTATCAATTACCTCTTAATCGATTTTATTTGAATTTCAACCGATCTGTGAGGTTAGTTAGGTTGAGGAAAATGTATGTTATCGACAATCATGCTGACGTTTAGCCGAAATTATTGTTTCGATATGAATTCAATTATCCTGCAAAGTGCCGATAATTCGTGCAAATTGGAGAATTACCTTAATCAGCATATTAATTGGGATTTTGCATTTATAGACATTACACTTTCAATACTTATCTTTATTCTTGCTGTGGTTGTCGGGATTGCATTAATATTTATAATACGATACCAACGTCTTTTAAGGATAAACGCAGCTTTCAAGAAAAAACTGAAAAATCTTATTCAGGAAATCAACATTGGAAACGAGTATTACAAACTAATCTCTGAAAACACAACCGATGTTGTATGGATTTTTAATGCTGATACGAAACAATTCAGTTATATCAGCCCATCTGTGAGCAATTTCAGAGGTATTTCAGTTGATGATGCGATGAAACAGAACCTTAAGGATAAACTCACTCCTGAATCCTATAAAAACACCTTGAAACTGCTTGATAAGTTAAATAATACACCTTCAAAAGAATGGAAAAAACCGTTTAGGTTTGAGGTTGATCAATATCGTGCAGACGGCTCAATTTTCACTTCCGAATCATATGCGATGCCAGTGTGGAACAAGCAAGAGAAACTCATTGCAATAAAGGGTGTTTCGCGTGACATTTCCAAGCAGAAAAAAACTGAAGAGGAGCTTGAGATTACCGAACGCAGATTCATCGATACGCTTGAGAATTCTAAGCAGATATTATACAGAATAGATTATAGCAACGAGAAGTTCGAGTATATCAGCCCTTATTTCCTTGAAATAACAGGAACTAAGCTTGAAAAGCACGAGAAATTGACAATCAACGATTTTATTGAACTTGTTCATCCTGAAGACAAGTTCATGCTTGAAGGACGTGATTATTCAGAATCCGATTTCGCAAATGAGAGTAAATTGTCGTTTATGCGGGAGTTCAGGATTCGAATAGCTGATGGGAGTTATCACTGGTTCAGCGACTGGTCAACATTGATATTCGACAGCTCAAAAAACTTTCTTGCTAATGTTGGCTCGCTTTACGACATCGACGAACGGATAACCGTTGAAAACGCTCTTCGTGAGAGTGAAACCCGATTCCGTTCGCTTGCTGAGAATAGCATGGATGTAATTCTCCGTTTTGACCGCGATTTCAAACATATTTATGTCAACCGTGCGATTTCAACGATTTTTCCGTTTACTGCTGATTATTTCATCGGAAAATCGCATAGAGAGCTTGGTTTTCCTGAGGAATTCTGCAAACACTGGGAAAACGATATTGAAAATGTGTTCAGTCAGAGCATAACAGTTCAGGATGAATTGAATTTTGAGAGCAATCAGGGAGCAATTATTCTGGAATATATGATTTATCCTGAGTTTGATGAATTTAAGAATGTTAAAACAGTTCTTTCGAACATTCGTGATGTTACTGAGAAAAAGAAAACCGAATTTGACCTGAAGCAAAGAAAATTTGAATACAAACTTATCTTTAAGAACGCTCATGATGCTATTTTCATCGAAGATAGTGAGGAAAATATTCTTGATGCGAATCCATCAGCAACAAAGTTGTTTGGATATACACTGGATGAATTACTTGCGAAAAAATCAAGTGAATTAGTATCACCTGAGATGAGAAAAAAAAGCTCTCACTCACTTTATTACAATCCTGAAACATCAGAAGATAAAATATTCGAGACCTACTTAATGTGCAAGGACGGTCATAGAATTCCGGTTGAAGTGGTTTTGGCGACATTCAATATCGACGAAAAACGTGTGATTATGTCAATTGTCCGTGACCTTTCAAAGCACAAAAAAGCCGAAGAAGCATTGACAAGATCAAAAGACAAGTACAGAGCACTTTTTGAAACAATTAAAGACGGCATGGTGCAAATCGATATTAAAGGAAGAATAATTAACGCAAACAAAGCAATGACAGATATGCTGGGATACCAAATCGACGAAATAAAACAATTCAAGTATCTTGACCTCATTCCCGACAAATGGCACAAAGTAATAAATAACACAGTAATGCCCCAGGTTGAGAATCGCGGGTATTCTGATGACAGCGAGAAAGAATTCATTCGCAAAGACGGTAAAATCCTCCCGGCATTGTGCAGAGCGTGGATAGTGAAAGATGATGAAAACGACTCAGCACATATTTGGGGACTAATTAAAGATATCACCGATACAAAAAACGCTGAGTTAGAACTTAATAATGCAAAGGATGAAGCTGAAAGAGCAAGTAAAATAAAAGGTGAATTTCTTGCAAACATGAGCCATGAGATTCGAACACCGATGAATGGTGTGATTGGTATGTGTAATTTGCTTCTTTGTACCAATTTAAATGAGGAACAACTTGATTACGCAGATTCGATTAAAATCAGTGCTGAAACACTGCTGAAGATAATCAACGACATCCTAGACATCTCAAGAATAGAAGCTGGTAAAGTTGAGCTGGATATCAAAGAATTTAACATTCATAAATGGCTTAAACAGACAAATGGCATAATCTCGTTAAAAGCAAAGGAAAAAGGTCTTGAATATATTGTAAATATTGAAGATGGAGTGCCACCAATCTTATTCGGCGACCCGCTTAGATTAAGACAGGTTGTCATAAATCTTGTGAGCAACGCCGTTAAATTCACTGAAAAAGGTGAAGTTAAAATAACTGTATCAAAGATAGAAGAAGTTGATAATGAAGTCATAATAAAATTTTCAGTAACCGACACAGGCATTGGTATTGCCGAAGAAAAATTGGCGCAGATTTTCGATTCATTCTCTCAGGTTGATGCATCATCAAAGCGAATGTACAGCGGTACGGGTTTAGGTCTCACAATATCCAAGAATATCGCGACCCTGATGGGTGGTGAAATCGGTGTGGAAAGTGAAATCGGAAAAGGGTCAGAATTCTGGTTTATCGCGAAATTGACAAAAAGTCGCACCAAAGAACCAGAAATGGATGCTTCCGAGTTCCTGCAAAAGCTGAATATTCTGATTGTCGATGATAATTCACCTGATGGATTTATTGTTAAGGATCAACTTTCACTGATGAAGTGTAAATTCGACGAAGCCACAGAAACTTCGGACGCACTTCAAAAACTTGAAATAGCATATCTTGACAACGAGATGTTCAAGGTGGTTTTAATTGATAGCAGTATTGAGGATGACACCGTAAAAGATTTCATCAGTAAAATAAAAAAATCGGAAAACATCAGAAATACTGTAATAATACTGCTTAAAACCTTTGGAACAGCGTTGCATTTCCTGGATTCCAAAGAAATCAGCGTTAATGCTGTCCTTGATAAACCCGTAAAGTACACCGATTTACATGATATTCTCATTTCAGAACTTATTCAACAAACACCTGAAACAATGGATACTTCAAACGTCATATTGCCGGATGTGAATGTTATTGAGCAATTCAATGCGGAAAACAACCTAAAACAGACCTCATCACAAGTACAAGATTCGGAGAGAAAGGTTTTCAAAATTCTACTAGCAGAGGATAACAAGATAAATCAGAAACTTGCGTTAAGAATACTGTCAAAACTTGGCTTCGATGTTAATGCGGTTGATAACGGTAAAAAGGCGGTTGAAGAGCTATGCAATTCGGAATATGACCTTGTATTCATGGATATACAGATGCCGATTATGGACGGAGTTGAAGCCACGAAACAGATTCGAAACAGTGAAACCGGTACAAAAAACCCGAATATTCCTATTGTCGCAATGACTGCACATGCGATGAAAGGTGACCGAGAGAAATTTCTTGACCAAGGGTTGACCGATTATATCTCCAAACCAATTGACCTTAAGAATCTCACTGAAATACTTGAGAAATACACTAAATAAATAATTAATCTTAACAAAATAAAGTAAAATCAGTCCTCATAACAGTTTCGATACATGTTGAAAATAATCGGGAGTAAAATGGTTTATCGTACCGGCTCGGATCAACTTGATGAGACAATCGAAGGTCTAATCGCCTTAGCTGGCAGCACTGACAACAATGATGTTTACCGTGAAATCATGGTTACAGTGATGAAGCTTATTCAGGATAAAACGGACAAAGCTGATTTGAAGATGCTGAACTCAACCTTCAAAGAACTTCGATATTCGATGAAAATTTTTAAGGAATATCGTGATATTCCCAAAGTTTCGGTTTTCGGGTCCGCTCGAACCAAACCTGAAGACCCAGGATATAAACTAGCAAAACTTTTCTCGCAGGCAATTGCACAAAAGGGTTGGATGGTTATAAACGGTGCAGGTCCTGGAATTATGCAGGCAGCAACTGAGGGTGCGGGAAGAGACAAAGCTTTCGGCGTAAATATTCGGCTTCCATTCGAACAAAAAGCAAACGTTGTTATCGATGGTGATAAAAAACTCATAAATTTTAAGTATTTCTTTACTCGCAAGCTGTTTTTCCTGCGTGAAGCACAAGCGATTGTTCTTTTACCGGGTGGTTTCGGAACACTTGACGAAGGATATGAATCATTGACGCTTTTGCAGACAGGGAAAACAAACCCAATACCAATTGTGCTTTTAGAAGGCGAAGGGTCAGATTTCTGGTCAGAATGGGTGGATTTTTTCCACAAACATATGATTCCTCGAAAATTGATTTCAGAACAGGACGTGAACCTTTTCTTGAAAACAAGTAAAGTTCAAGTAGCAGTTGACGAGATAATCAACTTTTACTCAAATTATCACTCGATTAGGTATGTGCGCGATTTGCTGGTGGTCAGGCTTAAAAAGGTAACCGATAAATTGATTGATACGGCAAACACAGAATTTTCCGACCTTTTAATCGACGGTAAATTCGAATCTTGTAAACCGATGCCTGAAGAAGCAAATGAGCCTGAACTCGCAAATTTACTCAGAATAAAATTTCGATTCAAACGCAGTAATTTTGCCAGGCTTCGAGTGTTTATTAATATGTTGAATGAAGAATGATTTCCACAAATCACTTAAATTTGCGTATAATATGCGATAATTAATCTAAGTAAAATAAAAATTTACTGGAAAATTTCTCAGATTGGCTTAAATTAACAGGGCAGGCAAGCCTGCGTTTCTTTTACAACGCTGACAAAAAAAAGGCAGAAAGTCTGCTTTACATGCCCTATTGATGATGTTGAAAACAAAAAGCAGAAAGTCTGCACGGAAAATACGAGGACTGATATGATATTGGAAACTATTGCACAAATCGTACAAGTAGTTTCGTTTATATTCGTTGGAATATCGATTCTTATACTAATCAGCACAATTCACAGATTGTAACGTTCAATTTATGGCAAGATGCATCATCTGGCAAACGCTCCAGCTATCGGCATTTTGAAGCTCCCGCGTGATATTATCATGATGCTTGTTTTCGGCTTTTTCGGTTTTATGGGTTTGCTGGTTACAAATTCTCTGATGGGTTACAATGTTTTCACTGAAAAAACGAAAATCGGATATGTCGAATATCTCGGACAATCGGAATCCGATCCATCACACATCAGGATGCGTTTTCAGAAAACTGATGCTGACGGCAATCCCATCGGAAGTCCAATAGACGTAGAATCCCCAGGTGATTCAATAGTTCTATGGTACACGATAGTAACGGTTAAGCCGACTTTTCTCCAGCTTGGGAAAAAACAGGTTTACAAAATTGATTATATCAGCGGTGATTTTTGGCAACCGATAAGAAATGAAACATTAAACTACGCAGTCATTGAAGGTGGAAGACAGGAGCGATTTAAGGAGATTAGAGATACAAATAATCGACCATTCCCGTATAATCTATGGGTTGACAGCGTACAGTTTGCGAAACAAGAATATATTATCGAGGATTTGAAGAAGGGTGTGAGATGTGATGTTCTTCTTGTTCACAATGCGATACACATTGACAACCCGAAATTGTTCGAATTCAACGAAAACGAACTTTTTATATCTGAAATTGGCATGAAAGTTCGCAATATCGAATCAACTGGTGAAGAATACGGCATCGAAGTTATCGAAATTGTTGAAGGTTCAAAATGTGCTGATGCTGGTATTCTAGTCGGCGATGTTTTACTGCGAATGAACGACAATAGAATTGAAAATGTCAGAAATATGCGATTTAACTTTTTTGGGATAAGTAAAGGAGGCAGTGAAATAATAAAGTTTGGTATAAAAAGAAACGATGAAGAATTGAATATGGATGTAAAATTTGCAAACAGCTCTCGTATTACGGTTGAAAGTGACTTAAATATGAATGATTAAGATTTTTACATCGAAAAAACAAATTGTTTTATGAATGTCTTATTTATTGTAAAATGCTTGAATTGATATTTTGAATTTTCATTGAAGGTGTATACTTTCTGGCTTTGAAACCCAGTTTTTTAGCTGAGAGTATGCAGGCAAGAAGCAGTTTTTGCGACAATGGAAAATGTTGCTTGCAACCTTTGACTTTAGAATTATTATTATGAATATGGTTTATTTTAGAAAAATCGTATTCATGTTTTAAGAATTATTGAATAAAATTAAATAATTGTTTGAAATTATGGTATGATTTAATGTCAAGAATATTAAAATATTAAACAAATTTACATCAGATTTCTCATGAAGGGAGAATTATTATGGCGGACCAGCATTCAATGTGGCGAACACGTACAACTTTTCGCAGTGAACTTGACATGGCATTCGAAGAGTTAGGCGCAATCTACGAACAGCAAAAGGAAGTTTACGACGATCTTCGCAAAGAACAGTCAAGAGGTCGTAAGGTTTTACAGCGTATCGATGATTTCGCATGGCGTGAAGTGGATGAAAAACTTATTCGCGCTGAAAAGCTTCTCAAGAAAAAAGGCTACATGGTCGCTATGCTTGGAACATTCTCCGCAGGGAAATCCTCGCTTGCGAACTCACTCATCAAAGCACCTCACTTTTTGCCGATTTCACAGGGTGTTTGTACTCTTACAGTCGCAGAAATCATGGGTACACCAAATCCGAGTGATGAAAAATGTGTAGTTAGATATCTACCTAAAGAAGGAGCCTTCCGTAAAGTATTCGGTTCTGATCTCTTCGAAAATACTCTTAAAAATCATCTCCATGAACTCGACCCTTTTAACGAAGCACGAGCAATAGATTGGGTCAACGAAGCTATCGAAGTATATGAGAATGCAACAGAAGAAGACCAGAAAGAAAAAGCTATCAGACTGGGTAGATTCCTTGATGCTATCAAGAAATACGCAAACAGACTTGCTCAGACAATTGAGGATACACTTGACAATAAAGCGTTGTATCTCTCAGCACAGGGGAAAGAGGGAGAAGGAGATCTCAACGAAGGTCATCTTTTCCTCATCGATAAAGTAACAATTACGCTGCAAAATGACTTGCTCAATGCAGATGATATTGTTTTCCTCGATTTGCCTGGTGTTGATGCCCCGTCAATTCGTGATAAGGAAGTTACTTTCGAAGCCATCGAAGAAGCGGATGCTGCGGTTCTCGTCATTCCAGAACGCGGTTTCGCTGCTGCTGACAGGGAACTTATTCAGCGTGTAGGCAACTTCCAGGAAGAAGTGAAATCGAAAATTTTTGTTGCAGTCAATAAAACTGATATTTTAACACCCGAACAAATCACAAAGTTTGAATCGGAATTCTTCCCGGGTTTCGAAGACACCGTTCACACAATGGGTGTTACGCTTGACAAGGTTTATTTCACGTCTGCATACTTCGAAGAACAAAATCTTCTTCTTGCTGCAGGTTCAATGAGTGCCAAGCAGAGAAGTGATTTTGATACATGGAAAGCAGACCTTGGCAATAAACTTGCTCTAATTCAGGAAAGAATCAACTCACCTTCGATTAAAGATAGACTTGAAGCTGTCTTCGAGATGAGTGGTGTGGGCGAGCTTAGAGCAGCAATCGAAAATTACCTGAAGGAAGATATCAGAAAAGAAAGAATCAAAGAGATTTATTTCAGATTACGAGATGTTCAGAAACGTTTCGATTGGCTTCTTGACCCGGAACGCGGCAAAATTGAAGCGCACTCGAAGCTGCGTGCTCAGCGCATCGGCGAATACTTCTATGACACAAGCGAAAGATTCACCACATTAATCAATGAATACCGAGAAAAAATCCTGCCTCTCAAAATCGAAGGTCAGATTGACAAATTCCTCCGTGACAAAGCTGGAGACTTTGCTGAAAAAGCAATCAACGACAAACTCTTCAACAACTTCGCAAACATCGTGATGCAAGCGCAACCGAGAACTGCTGGCATGGTCAAACTCATTGCCTTGACTACGATTAAACCTCAACTCATCGATTTCTACAAAAGAATGGTTCGCGAGACTATCCCGAACCCGATTATCACGGAGTTAAAACAGAAGATTGCGGAACTTCAGTTTGAGGATATTCTTCGTCACTTCACCGATCAATTCATGGTTGGTTATCTTGATGAATACCAGAAAGAGCAAAACTTCCTTGAGAGATCAATCAATCTTATCACCGAGCTTAGAGTCGATGAAATCGTCCAGGCAATTTACCAGGTGAATGCAGGACAAGATCAAGTTCCATGGGACAAAACCATGCAAGAACCGTTTAAGGTTTTCCTTATCGAGAAATACAAAGACATGTTCAAAGGTTTTGCAGCCCATGTTCAGATTCTTGAAAGATACTTCGACGCACTGCTCAACCAGTTTGTCATTAAGGTTCGCGAGATATTCGAGAAAATCCACAGCTTTGCCAAGGAAAGACTTGATTACCAGGTTGAACTTCCAAGACTGGCAGCAGATCTTGAAACCGCAAAGGAAGAAGTTATTCTTCAAAGATATGCTGATGCAATCCAAGTAACTAACGAAAGCACCATGAACTTCAAGGCTCAGATTGCCAAGGCATTAGGTCTTAAACTTACAGGTTAATTTTACTTGCCGGTTTTACGATTTTTTTGCTTTGTTTCATATCAATAATTTAAAATAGAATTGAAATTAATAATAATTAGGAGAGGTAATGGAACAGTCAAAGCAGCCCAAAAAGAAGATTGTCGGCAAGATGATTTA
>JAIOTL010000338.1 GCA_021106775.1 Planctomycetota bacterium
CAGTCAGATATTTATTCACTTGGTGCGATTTTATATGAGATACTGTCGTTTAAGCAGGCTTTTCCGGGGTCAGACAGCTCGAAGGTTATTCAGAAAGTGAAACGGCATAAGTTTTTGCCACCTTCCATTGCTGCACCTATGCAAAATATTCCACGAGAATTGGAGCATGTCGTGCTTAATGCGATGGCATATAAGCCTGAGGAAAGATATTTGACTGTGAATCAGCTTAAGGAGGAAATTGAGGCGTATATTGATGGCAGGGTGTTGAGTTCTGTTGATTACAGCATGATTCAGCTTTTTATAAAGTGGTTTCTACGCAACATGACTGCATTATCGATTGCGGTGGTTTTTGGGCTATCATTTTTGATTATGGCAATAATTTGGGTAAATGATATGTCGAGTCAGCGTAATCAAGCAATTGAGCAGACTAATATTTTACACCAAGATAAAGAAGCTCTTCAAAATGATATTAAAAAATTGAATGAGAGCAACCTTGTTTCTAGGATGGAAACAGCATCACAAACTAATATATTCCATATACAAGAAGCACTTATAAATAACAATTTAGCTAAGTTGAAAGAATTGAGAAAAATCGCTACTTCTAAATATGCTAAATTAATTGACTATTATATAGATAAACAAGAGAACCCATATATTGAAAAAACTTCAAAGAGATTTTTCGGTCAAATTCTTGTGTGCAAAGCAACGGATGATGATATTGCCTTGATAACATCGAACAATACTCTATACATTTTTGAAAATCTAAATGATGAACCTGTTAAAACCATTAGATTTCATAATTCTCCGAGTTCTATATCAATTTCAGATGATGGAATGATAATTCTTGCTACTTTCAAAAATGGTGCTTATCAAGTTTTAGACTCCTTCGGCACAAAAATTTATGAGAATACAATTGAAGATTTTGAGATTAGTCATTCAGCTGTATCCCCTCTTGGAAACCTGATTTCAGTGTCTAATAGCACAGGAAATGTCTTAATAATTAAATGGCGGGAGAACATTACTAAATTGCTAGATAATCTTGAAGGTAATATTTCAAGTAACCTGAAATTTATCAATCAGACGACTCTTTGCCTTAGTTTTGTTAACACAAACTTCGTTATTATTTCCTGGGATAAAGAATTAAATAGTATCGATAATAAAACACTTACTGCTGATTCTTTATATAGAAAAATATATTCTGGCGGTTCAGATATCTTTTTAGTAGATGCTTTTAATACAATCTCTCGCATGAGAACTTCTAATTTATTTGAGCTGAACTCACTATCAGACTTTTTTTCAAGTAACAACAAGACTACAATTAATAATGAGATATATTGTATCGATAGTTCAAACAATTTCATTTGGGAAATGAAACAAAATATATTGCAATGTAGGGATTTATCAACAGGCAATTTTCTAAAATCTTTCAAGTATATTGGTAACGTTTTTCCACGTTTGCTAAAAATTATTGAGTTCAAAAATGAGATATTCATTTTTACAACCGATGGTTTGCTTTATAAATTGTCAAAAAATCATTATTCTGATATTCCTTTGTATGTTAACAATTCTTTAAATCTGTTAAAAATCTGGAAATATAAAAACAATCTATTTGCGTTATCAGCAAACGGTATCTATAAAAGTGAAAATAATACATTTGCATTAATAAAATCCTCCCCTGAATATTATAATAAAATAGTTTCCTTCAATTACAATAAAATCGGATACTTATTTATAGCTCTTGAAAGTAACGAAATCGCTATTTACAACATGTTTGATAAAAGTTATAGAATATTATTAGATATCGAAATAAGCAACACAATTTCAATAAATTCTATTAAATCGTCTTTAGACAATAATATTGTTTACTTCACAATTCTCACAAAAGATAGTGTTTTACATTGCTTTGAAATTAATCAATTAATAGAATATCGTAAACTTTGGAGTAAAAAAGTAAGATTTGCTAATTCCAAGAGCATTACATTAATTCCCAAGGAAAATATGGTTTTCATTATTGAAGATATTAATCATATAACGACATACAATATTTTATCAGGCAAGAAATTAAACGATATTTCAATTGATTATCCTATTGATGGAATTCACTCTTCGCAAAATGGACAAACTCTATTTATTACATGTCCTGAAAATATAATTAGATATACAAAAATGACTAATATGAAGGATTACTTAACACTACTTTCTAATCATTTCACTCCTGTTTATAAAATCAGTACAGACGATAAAAATAGCTGGATAACAACTTTCAACTCCAATGAAGTGAAAATCAGAAAATATTCTAGTAGAAACAAAATTCTATCTTTTGCTAGTTCGATAAATGCAGAAACCGTGTTTTTTGATGAAGATAATAATTTTATATATTACTTAAACCATAATACACGAACAATTGATTATCTAAGCTTGAAAGAGATTAACAGAATATTTCAATAATTATAAATGATGAGTTATTCAAATCGTAAAGCGTCTACCGGATGCATTCTCGCTGCTCTAATCGCCGGAAGTGCTGAACCTATTGCACCAAGAAAAACACTCAGTATGATTCCCTTAATGAATATTTCAAGTGGAAAACCATTTGGCAGCGGATTAAAATCGAATCTGAAGCTGAAAATCTCTACCTCTGCAACACCTAATCCACATGCGACCAAACCACCGATAAAGCTCAAAATTATTCCCTCTGCAATTATCAATGTAACGATCATTCGAGGTTTCCATCCAACCGCCATCAGCAATCCGATTTCACGCGTACGCTCGTGCACATTCGAAATCATTGTAATCAAAACGCTTGAAGCACCTGCAAAAGCGGCAATCAAACCAATCAGCGAAATCATCTGCTGAAACCATTCTAATTCCTCATAGCTACCTAAATATTCATCCGATCTAATAACTTCCAAAATATCTGAAATAGCTCTAATCTCTGCAAGAACTTTCTCTTCATCGCAGCCTTGTTTTAAATTTAAAGAAATACCGCTACACATATCCTTTTTATTCATAAATCGTTGAGCGTCTTCATATGGCAATACAATAGTTGAACGCAGAAATGAACCTGCTGTAAAAATTCCTACAGTTTTAATATTGAAAATAAAAATCTTCATTTCACGCGGAAATTCCTTTTTCATGTGTCGTTTCCACGTAATTTCAACATCCTTCCCAACCAACATTTGAATCGGCGCACCTGGTTTCCCAAGAATAGATTTATCAAATCCATCCCAATTTTTTTCGATTTTACAATTTCTTAACACCTCGCCATCAATTTTAAAACCGCATACCGGCACCATCCTTTCGACCACATCATTATCGGAATCTCGCTTGCCTGTCAACAAATCACTTCGATAATATGTTGGAAGTTTGCGCATCTGAAAAATTATCGGCTCCACCCACTCGACGCCATCGACCTCCCGAATTTTCTCGACATACGAATCATCCAAGCTGCTAAAAGGGATACCAGTCGAACCTTTTTCAAGAATAATATGCGAACCGGGCAATTTTTGAAGCATACTCTGAACACCGTCAATCATGCCGCCAGCAACAGCTTCTAGCGAAATCACTGCAGAAATCCCAATACCGATACCAAGGATAGCAAAAAGTGCCCGTCCTTTTCTACGAAGAATATTTACCAAAATATAGCTGAGCATAATCTGTCCTTAATTCTTTGTGCCAATTAAATATTATAACGCCTGCGTGTCAATTTGAAAAGCATGTAAGATATTTTACACCATGTAAAGAATCTTAATAGTTCCTTTGAAAATTGAAATAATCAAATCCTTTATAAATCAACTCTTGAGTAAAAACTTCTTTTGGTACACAATTTGCTTAGTTACTAATCCACTTTGATTTACATCTAGTTTTTGGAGAAGCAGGCTATTAAAAACTTATACAAATTGCTACAAAATCACTAAATGGTTTGCTTCTCCCATTATTATGGAAATTTCATTATAAGATAAAGGAGTTTCAAAATGGTTAGAATGAAAAAGGGTACAACTCTTGTTGAGGTCTCAATGGCGGTTTTAATCATCACTATCATGATTATCGTCATCATGTCATCGTTCTCCTACGCACAGGTACTGCTCATTGACAGAGGTAATGAACGCCTTGCCATGAATCTCGCAAAAGCTGAGCTTGAAAAGACTCTCGCCTTTGCATACACAGGAATTATTCCGGGGACAACGTCGTACAATCGTCAGGTTGGCGACCTTAAAGTTACAATTACCCTTGATGTTGCTGAGTATAGATATGATTTCGACAGTGAAATGGACAAAGTATCCGGTTCAACAGCACTACCAACAATAATCGACAATATGCCTTTCGGTACAGATTGGACTCATCCCACCGTCTCCGGAGGTTTACGGTACAGATTAGTTAGAATCACCGCTTCATGGGGTTCTAATCAATCGGTTAGTTATGAACAAATCATTGCTGAAGGTTGGCGTGATTAAAAATTCAACGGAGGATACAATGCTAAATACAAAAAAAGGTCTTACAATCATTGAACTCGCTGTAACAATCGTCGTCAGCGGAATAGTGATAATGCCCATCGGAATAATTATGGTGTATATTACACGTTCGATGATTGAAACCAGAACTCAGCTTGAACTTCATCAGGAAGTTACACGTGGAATAGAGTTTTTTACAGAATCTGCGGCAAAATGCGACGCATATGTGATTTATACATCTGAAACAGCGATACATTCACCGCGAGATATTTTTCCACTACCAAGCTGGACATCGTTTCAACCTTTTGGCGGTGCTGACCCCCTTTGCTGTCTCAGAATCCCAACTGATACCGGACACGTTTATCATTGGTTTTATGAAGCAGGCGTAAATGACCATAAAGGTTTGTACTACGAAATTCGAAATGACAACACTCGACCAGACGGTTCGAGGTCATCTTTATTAACAAGAAACCTTCTCGACCAGGGGCTTCTGAAAGGTGTCAGGTTTCAAAAAAATCTAAATAGAGCAGTTGGAATTATTATCAACGTTGGAAAAGATAACAAAACCTACACTGTTGAAGGATGGGGACTTGCCAGAAACATCGTTAACAATGTACCACCAACAATTAACTAACAAATACATAAGGAGATAGCTATGAGATTCAGAAAGAAAAACCAGGGTAGTGTTTTAATTTATGTAATGATCATCTCTGTTGCTATGGGCATAGCATTAACATCGATGCTTTCCGCATCCGGAATGGAAGGTCTCAATATTCAACGAGAGCAAAGAGAAATTGGAATGTATTTCGCAGCGAATTCCGGACATGAGGTTCTGCGAGGGATGCTTTACTATGATAACCGAGCGACATTTTCCCAATATCTCGGGCAGAAAGCAAGGCTTGAAGCAAAAGTCTTGAATTGGAACACATATAATATTACATTTTCGATTGACAACAACAATATTGACGATGGCTGGGGTGGCACATCTTACGATGGTGACGGCATTCTTGCGATACATTCAACCGCCCATAAAAATGCAGCATTCACATCCGAAGGGCTACAAATTTCATCCCAGATTATGCTTCAGATGACAACAAAATACAGTTTTGCAAACAATACATGGGCGAATGCTTATATTATGGGAATTCAGCATTGGTTCGGAGACGTT
>JAIOTL010000310.1 GCA_021106775.1 Planctomycetota bacterium
TCGCTGTCTTCCGTGTTATTCGAGACAGTTTTGACTGGTTTTGTTGAGATTTTAGGAAATTGCCAGCCACATTTCGGGCATAATTCTTCATTTTCCTGCACTTCCGACATACAAGACGAACATATCTTCATATGCATCTTCTCCTCCTTTCGTTGAACCTATGATTTTAAGGATGTTTGGTATTGCTATGACCGGAAAGGTCTGAAATATAAGCAATCCAGCAGCGAATCGTTCGCTACACATGATTATAACAATATTCACAACCATTTGTTCGATGAAACATCAAACAGAAGCCTCAGAATTCATTTCAAGAGAAAGAAATTTGGCTTATGATTGCAATAGTTGCACTTAAGTAGTGTTGTATTAACGCATATGTTGCAATTGTTTCACATTACATTATTTTCTTTTTTTCTTAAATTGCATTCGACTTTATACATCTCATTATTATACTTTACATATAATACATTTAATTTTATGACGTTTTATTCCGCTTTGAAGTTGATGACGAAATTGCGAACGCATTCATATTATGATAAAAGAGGAGATTCAGAATGTATAGAAGAAGCGAAGAATTTAAAAAATATATTGGGATTGAAATCGGTGATTATTATATTAAAAAATTACTTGGTGTCGGTGGGATGGGTGCGGTCTTCCTTGCAAAGAACCGAATGATGGATGTACAAGTGGCATTAAAAATGCTTTTGCCTGAATATACAAAAGATACAGTTTTCGTAGAACGTTTTTTTCGTGAAGCTCGTAGTGCTTTTCAGCTTAAGCACGAGAATATTGCAACTGTTTACCATGCCGGTCAAGACAAAAAGCTTAATGTTATCTTTCTAGTAATGGAGTTAATTGTAGGTTCTTCAATAGGCGATATTATTAAGGTGCAGAAGAAACTTGGGATTTTTGAATCAGTAAAAATAGTCGCACAATCGTTAAAAGGCTTAGAAGAAGCACACAAAAACGGAATTATTCACAGGGATATTAAACCTGATAATATTCTTATAAACAGAGAAGGTGTAATTAAAATTGCTGATTTCGGTCTTGCTCGCGGAAACACAAGTCGAGATGACTTAACGATGACCGGTCAGCTTTTTGGAACACCTGCATTTATGTCGCTTGAGCAGTGGGAAGGTGAAAAGCTTGATAAGCGCACTGATATTTACTCAATTGGTGCAACATTTTACAACCTCTTAACCGGTGAATACCCTTATAAACCCAAGAAAGAAGGAAATAGTCGAACTATTTATTTGAATTTAATTAATGGCGATATTATTCCACCATCAGAAATGAATTGTGATATCGACAATGAATTAGATAGAATTATTGTTAAAATGTTGGATAATAACATCGATACTCGATATCAAACATGCAAGGAAGTACTTATAGATCTTGAAATGTGGCGACAAGGGGAATATGATTTCGATCTTAGTACTTTAATGACAATGTATAATGTCAAAAGCAAGTACGGTAAAAAAGAATCTAATGATTCCAGTGTCAGGCATTCCGATTCCCCTATTCCTCAAGGATTAGCTCGAGAAAGCCAAGTTGGTAGTACTTCGATTCAGCTAACTCCCAAAAAAGCGGCTTTGTATGGAGGAATATTAATAGTTATAGGAATTATTGTAGCTTTAGTAATATCCTCTTTTACATCAAATGGTTCAACGGATTCAGAAAATAGTCCAATAGTTGAGAATTCGGAGACAACTGAAAAAATAGAAGATGATGATGTGAATAATGAAAAGGAAAATGATAAACCAGCGGATGTTATTGAAAAGCCTGATAGTACTGAGAATAATACTGAAGAATCTACACAAACTGATGATGACCTAAAATATGAAACAGCAGTAAAAGACTTGAATGAAGGTGACCCCGGAAGCATCGAAGCTTATATCGCTGCTGGTGTTGGGGAACATATTTCAGATGCAAAAAAACTACTCAAAGCTAACGATGACAACACTTTCACCAAGGCTACTACAATTGCAGACCTTCAAAACTACCTAACGAAATATGCGAAACCAATACATAAAATCGATGGCGAAGCGAGAATTTCAGAGATAAATGATAAAAATAGAAATAAAGCCTTAAATGAAGAATTCGAAGAGATTAAGAAATCTAAAGATCTAGACAAATTAAATAAATTTATTAGTAACTATCCGCAAGATTCCTCGAATCAAGAGTTGTTAATGGAAGCAAGAGCTTTGCACCACGACTTATTGTGGGTAACTCTCTTAAAAGTTATCGATGCTGATAAATTGAATAGTTTTATTGACAAATATCCTCAAACAAAACATAAAGATGAGATTAAGCTGAGAATGGATTATTTAGATATTCTTGCAAAGGATGAGATACAAAGGTTGAAAAACTTTATCGAGTCATTGGAAAAAGAACATTTTGTTTATCCCAAAGCTATTATTCAATACCACGATTTGAGATGGAAGAATATTAGCGATAGCAATAATGTCAAAGCCTACAGAGATTTTATCAATGAATTTGCTGAAACAGAACATAAAGCTGAAATAAATGAAAAACTTTATAAGATGGAGAATGGGCTAATCGCTAAGGCACGAAAAGACATTGATTATAAATTCTGGAAAGACTATCTAAGCAAATTTCCAGATGGTAAAGCATATCTCGAAGCAGTGCTTAAAATTGCATATCCCGATGGGTATATCTATCCAGAGGAAAAACCGAAAGCAACTGATGGATTCGAGGCTTTTTTTAAAAATAGTAAAGGTTTTTGGCAAACAAAGAGAAAAATTGATGATTCAGAAATGATATACATTCCCGCAGGCAGGTTGTTTTTGAAAGAAATCGACGGAGTGAAAGTTTTTATTGAAATTCCAGCTTTCTTAATAGATAAATACGAAATTAAGCTTAAGCAGTTCAATACATTTTGTAAATCGACTGGTTATATATACGATTTCCCAAAAGATTTAACTTCTGAACATCAAACTAAGCCTATTACAGCAGTAAATTTCGAGGTTGCCAAGAAATATGCTAAATGGGTAAAGGCACAATTACCTTCGGAAGCTGAGTTCCTATTTGCTGCTATTGGTTCTACTGAAACTGCAAAAAACATTGTTGATGATATTGAAAACATTAATATTGAAAACAAACAGGCAAAAAACGTTTTCGAAATCGACGACGACATAAGCACATTTGGTGTTATCGGACTTGGTGGTAATGTACGTGAATGGTGTCGGGATTCCTACGATGTGGATTGGATTAAACTGCTAAGACAAAAACAAACTATGGAATTACAGAAAATACTGAATCTGAAAACACTGGGTTCTATGAAAATCAGCTCATCAGGAGAGTTTACGCCATTGTTGAGACCTTACATTACTTCGATTGACACAGGAACCGATAGAATCATCCGAGGTGCAGGATTTTTATCAAAAAAGATGTCACAGAATCCACATTTCGCAATCAATACTAGACAGCATAGCGACCCTAATAAGGTTGCAGAAGATATTGGCTTCAGAACAATTGTCTATTATAAATAAAGATAGATTATATGAAAGGGGGAGGAGATGCAACCTAGGCAGAACTTATCGAGTAAAGTGCTTGTTTTGTTTTTTATTACAGTGTTAATTAGTTTTGGATGTGTCAGCAGAAGCGATTACGAATTAAATGCAGGGGTGATTAAGGTCAGCCAATGGTTTCACGATTTCGACAAAGTTGCGGTGGGCTATTCTGCTGAAGTAGCTATAAATATCGAAAACATTGGACCTAAAACAATAGAAATCACAGCACTTGGGCTTGCAAAATCCGGTGGGACTGGGAATGATCCAGGTTCAAATGAATTGACTTACGGATATTTCCTGATCTCAGAGGTTTTAGATAATGCCGTTGACCCAGCGAACCCACTTCCATTGCCAATTTCCGACGCAATATACATTGATAAAGACCAAAGCATCACAATAAAGATACAATTTAACCCGAATACAATCAATCCCGCCGTTGCATGTCTAGAAATTACACAAGATGCAATCAACGACAAACCCGCAATCATCGAATTCCGCGGAAATTGCTACGGTGGGTCGACTCCATCATATCTGATATTTGATCCTGATTCATACGATTTCCAGATGCATCCAATTGGTTCTCGAACTTCGAAGAAATTCACAATTAATAATGCTACAAACACTGATATTACAATAACGAACCTTGAAATGACAGGCACGAATCCAGACCAATTCGAGTTAACTGAATTTACGGATTCTGATCACGTGGTTCTATCGATGCCCTCGGTGAATGCACCAATTAAGCTATCACCAGGAGATTTATTATTCATCACAATTGAATTTGTACCGACTTCTGGGGGTGTTCATATTTCATATCTAACAGCAACTTCCGATGCTGGTGGTGTTCCGGACACAGAGACAAAAGTCCAGATTATTGGAACAGTCAATAGAATTCCAATAATTGAGAATGCACAGGCAGCTCCGGAAGTGGTTGCTGCGAATGGAACGGATAAGGTAATATTCTCAGTAAAAGTAACTGATCCAGACGGGAAATCAGATATTGATTTAGTTTCGGTTGATTTGTTGGATATTGATGGGAATGCAGCACAGCAGCTTTACGATGACGGATTGAATGGTGATAAAATGTCGGACGATAATGTTTATTCTTTTGAATATACGATACCGTATAATGCGACCTTATATGGAACCTATGAAATCGAATTCTTTGCGGAAGATAAAGGTGGTGAAACCGCGTCAGCCAAAGCTTATCTGGCTGTTGCTACCGGCAAAGTTATCCATGTGAGCGCTTCTCGTGGTGCGGATGACGAAGGTTACTGGCGCTACAAATCCCCCATGCCAACAGCCAGACGGTATGCATCATGTGTTATATACAATAACAAAATTTATGTTATCGGTGGTTGTGGAAGTAATTCATCAAACTACTACAAAAA
>JAIOTL010000273.1 GCA_021106775.1 Planctomycetota bacterium
GACAGGCAAGGATGCCTGTCCTACCGGTTTTCCCTCCGTGTTCTCTGTGTCTCTGTGGCAATGGTTTTATGCGATGGTGATGGCGGGGTCGAGATAAACGTTCTGGATTGCGTTGAGAAGCGCAATTCCTTCGTTCATCGGTTTCTGGAACGCTTTTCGTCCGGAAATCATGCCCATGCCACCCGCACGTTTGTTTATAATCGCTGTTTTTACTGCCTGTGCAAGGTCATTGTTGCCGGATGCACCACCAGAATTTATCAACCCTGCACGACCCATGTAACAGTTCGCAACCTGATAACGTGTGAGGTCAATCGGATTATCCGTCGTCAAATCGCTGTAAACCTTCGGATGCGTTTTGCCGAACCCAATTGCCGTAAATCCACCGTTATTCTCCGCTTGCTTCTGCTTGATTATATCTGCCTTAATTGTTACACCCAGATGATTCGCCTGCCCTGTCATATCAGCACTCACATGATAATCTTTGCCGTCCTTCTTGAACTTGCTGTTGCGCAGATAAGTCCATAGAATCGTGAACATACCAAGGGAATGCGCATATTCGAAGGCTTCCGCGACTTCGACGATTTGCCTGCTAGATGCTTCTGAACCATAATAAATCGTTGCGCCAACCGCGACTGCGCCAAGCTCGAACGCTTCCTTAACGCTTGAGAACATGATTTGGTCGAAGGTGTTTGGGTATGTTAGCAGCTCGTTATGGTTAATTTTAACGATGAACGGGATTTTATGCGCATATTTTCGTGCTACCGCTGAAAGTATGCCGAGTGTTGATGCGACACCGTTACAGCCGCCTTCGATTGCCAGACGTACGATGTTTTCAGGGTCAAAAAATGCAGGATTTGGGGCAAAAGATGCACCTGCTGAGTGTTCGATACCCTGGTCAACCGGCAGAATCGAGAGATAACCTGAATTTGCCAGCCTTCCATGACCGAAAAACGACTGCAGATTGCGCAGCACGGTAACAGGTCTGTCGGATTGCGAAACGACTCGGTCGATGAAGTCTGGACCTGGCAGATGCAGCATTTCCGCGGGGATTGCCTTGCATTCGTGTGAAACTAGCTGCTGATATTCTTCACCAAGAAGTGCTTGAAAATCCATTATCCCTCCTGAGTTGGTTTTAGAGTCATTATAATATTCTATCGACTATTATTAATACATTTTACAGGTTGTTCTTCAGTTTTTATAATGAATCCAACATATTATGATAATCTCAATAAATCACTGAATTTCGACGGTTTTTTATATCCTATAACAGTAAATCAAACGCTTGATTGCTCAGAAACGATGTATGAGATGAATTTCTCTACGAGGTCGGTGTTTGCAACTTCGAGGACTCGGTCTTTGTTTTTGTAGATCCAGCTGCGGGTTTTACCAGCGACTATGCCGAAATCCGATTCTGCTGCTTCACCGGGACCATTGACAGCACATCCAAGAATGCTCACGACTGTTTTAATCTTAAGCTCTGTAAGCCTTCGCTCAACTTCAAGTCCAAGTTTTTCGACATCGACAACGGTTCGCGCACAAGCAGGGCATACAATCACATCAAGTTCACGCTTCCGAAGCTGTAAATCCGCCAGCAATTCCCGCGCGAAATAGACTTCGGATTCAGACGTACCGGCAATGCTGACGCGAATTGTGTCGCCGATACCTTCAGCCAGCAGCGTTCCGATACCCACCGCGGATTTACGTTTTGCATGTTCAGAAACCCCAGCATGAGTTACTCCGAGGTGCATGGGAATTTTTCCAAGCAATTTCGCAGCAGTACGATTCACCTCAATTGTCTGTAAAACGTCGCTTGATTTCAGCGATACGACGAAATTCGTGAAATTTAGTGATTCAGCGAATTCTGCAAACCGAACCGCTTCCGCAACCATGAGTTCGTTGATTTCCCTGTTATAATCCTTCACAGACATGCCTTCGCGGGGAACGATTGAACCTGAATTCACGCCGATGCGCATACTTCTACCCAAATCCCTGGTTTTTTCGATGATTTCGTGCACAATCTCTTCGTTATTTATGTTCCCAGGATTTATTCGAACGCAGTCTGCGCCAGCATCAAGCGAAAGGAAGGCAAGTTTTGGCGAAAAATGTATATCAGCGACAATGGGCAATCCAGTTGGTTTGATTATTCTGATTATCTCTGCAAACGCTCGTGCTGATTTCTCGTCTGGTACTGAGATTCGCATGATGTCAACACCTGCGTCGATGCATTTTTCAAGCTCAGCGATTGTTGCGGAAATATCTGTCGTTGGAGATTTCGTCATTGACTGGATTGATACCGGACTTTCACCGCCAATCCACACACTCCCTTTCATCACAACTCGAGTTTTTCTACGTTGAATCATTCCTGCACCTATTTTTTGTTGGCTGTGTTTGAAAACTACACAAAACTATTTTTCAGTCACAGGCTAGTAATTATGCACAAAAATCACACTCAGGCAAGCCCGTATTTTATGCATTCCTGAAATGATTCAAGGAATTAAATTGTTTCGAAAATGTGCTTAATAAAAATTATTACACTTTCAGGATAATCATTAATAAAAGACATATTTTCGATTATCCTTGTTTGAGATAATCTTTAAGCTCAGATATTTTCGTAAAGATAGGAACCAGGGTCTCAACTGACATCATATTTAACATGATTGACGCTTGTTTTGTCGGCTTTAGCAAGAAAATGCTGCCACCTCGTTTTAGCAACAATTCGTTTATCCGCAGTATTGTAGCAAATCCCAGCGACGTGATTTTGATAACCTTGGAAATGTCAAAAATTATGTACTGTACTTTATCGCGGCGAATCATTGGTGCAATGAATTTTTCGATTTCTTCAAGACTTACACCGTCAAGCTTTTGTTCACAGTGAATCATCAGTGTTTTGTTGAAATTTTTCACAACCTTAATATTTTTATGCTTCGCTTGTGATTTCTTCTTTACCAATTCTTGAGTTTCCTGATTTTTTATATCTTCTTGTTCTGCTTTTTTACTAAAAATCTTCGGAACAATTTCAAGCCAGTTTTTCATCCGAGCATATTCAGCAAGTTTCCTGCCGAATTCCATTGATGTTTTAAACCGGTTTTCACGCCTTAATGAAATGGCGGTTTCAATTATTTGTTCAAGTTCAATATCAATATCTGGCGTAAATTGTCTGATTTTCGAACGTTTTCCAGCCATCATTTTCTTGAAAATATGCACTGGAGATTCGCCATCAATGGGATATTGCCCCGAAATCAACTTATAAAGACAAACACCAGTTGCATAAATGTCCGCCTGCTGATCAGTTGCGCGCGAATCTTCCCATTGCTCAGGAGGCATATAATAAGGAGTGCCGAAAACATCGCCGGAAACCGTTATATTCGAGCTGCCAATATGCTTGGAAAAGCCGAAATCAGTAATTTTTACAACTCCTTGTGCATCGACCATCAGATTCTCAAGCTTGATATCACGATGCACAATATTTCGTACATGTGCATAATGGAGACCGTCAAGCGTTTGCAATATGCTTGAAACCTGCTCCTTCAAAGTTACATCATCGCTTTTATTATTTTCGCTCAGCGTTTTGCCATCAACGTATTGCATAACAATGAAGTGAATTTCACCATGTTTATCAATCTCATAAACATGAATAATATTTGGATGATTAAGTCTGGATGCAAGCTGTCCTTCAAAATAAAACCGTTTGAGAAGTTTCTTGTTAGTTGTACTTTTCTTGTTAAGAATTTTTACCGCAATCTCGAAAGAAAGTTTTTTATGTGATGCCAGCCAGACCTGACCGACACTACCTTCTCCAATCTTTTTCTTCAAAAGACAACTTCCAAGTACTAGGTTTTCATCTCTTCCATCGCGTTTGTTTTCGCTTGCACGGAAGCCGCTGTTTTCACGCTTTATTTGAAGTATAGTCTTTTTATTCATATACGGCTTAAAATCGTCTTCTTCAACTTGTTCAAGTGGATTGTTGATGTTTTCATTATCGTCTATATCGTAATCCTTAATCATTGTTTTCTTTGAGGTTAAATCACTTTTTTCCTGGTTTCTTAACTTTGTTTCAATATCAACATTTGTCGCTCGAATTTTCTCTTCTATTTCGTCAGAATCCTCATCAGAAGTTTCCTTGTCCAAAGTTAAAAGCTCTTTCTCGGATGAATTGAGAAAGCTGACAAGAATTTCATCAAATTGATCTTGATTCAAGTACTTTTTATCAAGCACAACTTTAGCTAAATCCTTGTGTTCAGAATATTGTGGGTTCTTAAAAGTGTCGATGTAGCATTCTCGAAGTTCATCAGTTTGCATCATCCCGCTTTCAAATAACATCCTGTAACATATCTGATTATTCATAAAGATGTCTTTCATCAAACAATATATGCCAAAGTGCAAACTTTCAAG
>JAIOTL010000380.1 GCA_021106775.1 Planctomycetota bacterium
ACACTTCAGCTCTAACCCACAATTCCCATAGGTCAGAAAGTTTGAATACTTCAGAACCTGCTTCAACGTATTGACCAGTATTAACGAGTCTATCTTCAATAACAAATTCTTTACCAGTTGGACTTTTTTCAGGTGCTTTGATGTAAATTATCGGTTTAATATGTTTTGCATTATCATTTTCGACAATAACTTCGTGAATTAAATCCATAGGAAAATTCAAAATCTTTAGTTGTCTAATTACAGATTTCCTTTGAATTTCAATACTCTCAAGTTCAACTTTAAAAGAAAGTAGAATAGCTGATTTTTGTCTTTCGAGAAGTGAAATTATTTCGCTTATTTGTTCCTGCCTTTGTTCTAAAAGAAATCTTGCTGCTGATATCTGGTTCTTCAAAGATTCTATTTGAGTTTTAAGGTTGTTAAGCTTTACATTGAGCTCTTTCAACCTGTATTCATTTTTGAGAATTTCCTGTTGTGCTATTGCATCACCAGCATCTTTCAATCTTTTAATTTCTGAAATAATTGTTGCCTTTTCAGCTTCATCATCATTCATTTCCTTTTGTGCTTCGGTCAAGCCAATTTGAATTTCACCAGCAAGACTGGACTCGGTTGCGTCTTTGAAACTTAGTTGCGTCGAAATGTTTTCATTTTCTTGTTTAAGACTTAATAATTCAAGTTCAATTGAGGCTGTTCGTTCATCAACAAGAGCATCTTGTCTGGTTTTAGTTAATTTTATTTGTGACTCATAATCAATCAAATTAAGAAGGAGCTCAAGTATTCTTTCGTCAGTTACTTCAAAACTTGCAAGATTTTCACCGGGTTTAACTCCGTATCCTTCTCGAACGAAAACTTCTCTGATTATTCCCGACAAAGAAGATGTAACAGATATAGTTGCCCATTTGGCTTTTACAACCATACCTGAAACATCCTTAGTTAAATAATATTGCTGTGGTTGTATCTCTTTGACTTCTGCACCAATATTTTTCAAAGCAATTTTACTCAACTGAGCAACACTTATGTTATGTTCATATTCTTCTTCCACAGCAAATTCTTCGGAATGTATATCCTGTTCTGGATTGGCATTCAATATTTTTTGTCCGAGAAAAACTCCTATAACCAAAGATGTTAAAGCTATTACAACGATAATGACTATTAATTCATATTTTTTTTTCATTTTAACTCCCATTAAGATATATACCCTAATGTTTAATTGATTTCGAAGGGGTTGAAAAACTCAGGACTTGCAGCTAAAAATTGTAATTCAATTACAGAAAACCAAAGTTCTCTCATAACTTCGAGTCTCTCAGATTTTACCTCAAGCAATGATTTTTTTGCTTCCATAATCTCCAATGCTGAGAACTCGCCATTTTTGAATCCTAATTCAGCAACCTGAAGGATTTTATTCATTGAGGGGATTATTTCTTTTTCATATTTAATAAATTTTATCCTGTTTTTTTGCATTTCTTTATATGCTGATTTTAAATATCCTGATAACTCAATATTCACTTTTTCGAATTCAGCATTTGCCGCTGCGATTTCGGCTATCGATGATTTAATCTCACCTTGATTTCTGTTGAAAATTGGAAGTGGGATTCCTAAACCAAAACTCAATCCTTGCTTACCCTTTATAGTCATGGTGAAACCACCTGATATTGTTATATCAATTGTACCTTCAGCCCTGGCAGCTTCTTTGCGGGCAGTTACTGCAAGTATTTCCTCTCTTGCAGTTAACAATGTAGGATTGTTTTTTTTCATGTGCCCAATTAAATCCACAAAAGTCGGTGGATTCAGCTCAGCAAGCTTTAAGATTTCCAGCTCAAGATTATATGTTGTTTTCAAACCAATTGTTGATACCAATGCAATAACTTCGACTTCCACCTTCCTTTTTGATTCATCGTAAATCATCTCGGCTCTTGCAAGGTCTACTGAAGCCCTATTGAGATAAAACTTCGGTACAGAACCAGCTTCAGACAGCTTTTCTGTCAATTCCTTAAATCTAATAGCCAACTCAAGATTTTCTATAGAAACATCTGCATTTTGTAATGCAATATCAACGTTAAGATATTTTTCTATGATGTTCCGATATAAATGCCAGCGGATTTCATCGTATTCGGCTATAGCTTTTGAAACATTAGCCATTCCAGCCTTTTTCGCAGCACTGTATTTGCCACCGAGAGATATTTCTTGTGAAACAACAGCCTTGATTACTGAGTCATCGGTAAAATTGCCATTTAGACTAAGATCATCCCATTCTACCTCAAGCTCAGGATTTTGGAAAAGACCTGATTGAATTGAGTGTCCAAGTTCCATCTGAATCTTATACGTAGCAGTCTTTAGCTCAGGATTCAAAAGTCTTGCTAGTTTTAAAACTTGAATTAAGTTAAGCTTCTTTTCATTCAGCAAAATTTTTATGTCTTTTTCGTCTTGTGTATTTACAGTATCATCGGTTTCATTCATAGATCTCTGTTTGTCAAACTCGAATTTGTCAGGTGGGAAATCTAGCACAATATCATTGTTGCTGCATGAGATTAGTAACGTCATTAATACTAATAACGTAATAAAACACTTCATTAACTTCTCCGATAATATTTCATGTTGTAAAAGTATTACGCAGTAAAACATGATTCAGTTTGAATTCCACAACTTAATTTGGATTTTAAATGCAAATTTACCTGTTTAATTTTATGAACTTCAATACATTTGGATTATTTGAAAACACAAAGAACTATCAATCTTTTAAACTTCCGTGAAATTATACTATTGAGATATGTCAAGTTTTTACTTTATTAATTCAAAATTTATCATGTTTAGATCTTCTTTTAAGACTTTCTTTGATATGTAGTTGCATTGATTTCTTCGATCACTAAAGCATATTCTCATTTTTTGTTATAAAAACTTGAGGAGCGACATAGCTTCTGGAGTTGCTTAAAATCAGCAATATCATCCTATTAGTCCGTACAAACCCATAAAACCATTCAAACCTTTATTCGCAGGCATTGTGTCTGCGTTTTTTCATTTCCGGCAGATGATATCGGTATATCAATCTGTCTGTTCTAAACATTTTTACAGGAGAAACAAAATGCCCTGGAACACATCACTTTCGCAAAATCGTCCGACCGAATCCACACCGCAACCGACAACAGTCACTGTCAACATCGGCGGAAACGAGACGCAGGAACAGCCTGAAACCATCACCGTAGAATGGCTCGCAACAAAAGCACGAAGCAAGGGCTGGTCGAAGTTTATATGCAAACTCAACGACATCGAGGTCGACAAACCGGAAAACTTCAATGTCAATCCCGGTGATAGAGTCAATCTGATTCCTTACGATGAGTTTGGCTAATCATTCTGGACTAGTTTTCAGGCAGTTTGAGTTTCTCAGACTGCCTTTTCTATTTCACGAGAGGTAAAATCATGCAAACATGCACATATACATTGGCTGAAGTGCATATTATAAACGGTTTTATGAGCCACACCAGAGAATTCGATGAAGTTGAGGATGCCATCGAATACTGTAAACATCTATGCTCGCATAACATTCTGTTCGATATTTACGATCCTGAAATGGTAGTGCGATTCAACCAGGATGATCTCAATTCTATCGAGGAATATTTCGAACTGGACCAGGACGATCAGCGCAATGTCTGGTTCTTGATGGAATATCAGGATCAGTCACTTGATGATGCATTAAAGTATTACGATGAAGTCATCAACTACGGCGGAACATCGCGCGAAGAGCTTATTGAAGAAAAAATACGTAACGGGTGTTACGGCGATATTTCGGACACACTGTTTGACTTCCTCGATTGGGAACGACTGGTCGAGAATTTCGGAGATGAATGTTACGATACTGCCCACGGACTTTTCTCTTACTAAAACGAGCAGAAAGGAGCTGAAATGACTGAAACAAAAAAG
>JAIOTL010000265.1 GCA_021106775.1 Planctomycetota bacterium
ACAGCAAACCTCAAAAAAGCAGAAGGAGAAGCTTGCGCAAAAGTCATTAATGCAAACGGCGAGGCATTGGCATACCTTACGAAGCTTGAAGCAGAGATAATTTCATATGCGAAGTTACGGGCAGTTGGATTTCCACCTGCAACGTATAATTTCCTGGCAAAATGGGATGGGAAACTACCAAATGTCCTTGCAGGCGGTGAAATGCTTGATGGGTTAATAATCCCTGCAGATAAGCTTGAGAAGATGGATGTAAAGGACATTCAGCTTCTGCTCGGTGATATTGCGTTGCAAAAGGAAAAGTTGGCAAAAGAGATGGCAAGACTTTCAAAAGAATCTTTCGAAAACACGGATAACAAAGAAGATAAATAGAAGGCATGAAAATTGTTTGCATCAGCGATACACACGGAATGCATCGGGATTTTGAAATTCCGAACGGTGATGTGTTGGTGTTCGCAGGCGATATGTGCAGCATCGGAAATCTTGACGATATATCGGATTTTAACGCATTTCTGGGTAAACTTCCGCATAAACATAAGGTTGTAGTCTGCGGCAATCACGATTGGGCGTTTGAACGCGAACCAGAACAAGCACGATCCCTTATGACGAATTGCATATACTTGCAGGATGAAGGCTGCGAGATTGACGGCATGAAATTCTGGGGTTCACCTTGGCAGCCCGAATTCGGCAAATGGGCGTTTAATCTGCCTCGTGGCGTGAAATTGTGTGAAAAATGGTCTAAGATTCCATCTGACATTGACATTCTGGTTACTCACAGTCCGCCTTTTGGCATCTGCGACCTTGTTGTTACCGGAAGAAATGAGGGTTGCGAGGAATTGCTAGAAGTCGTTCAGCACATCAAACCAAGACTGAATGTTTTCGGTCATATTCACGAAGCATACGGCAAATTCACTAACGAACACACGATTTTCGCAAACGCTAGCATCTGCACATTTGATTACAGACCCACAAATCCCGCTATTGTCATCGATTTATAGTTTTAATGTGTTTTTCAGCATGGAAATATCGCTGATGCCTTGTTCCTCAAGCCTTTTGTTTAAATCATCGCAGATTTCCCTAAAAACCTTCGGATTGCGTAAAAAAGCAGTGCCAATCTGGACTGCATCCGCTCCGACAACGAGATATTCAAGCACATCATCCGCATTACTCGCTCCTCCGCTCGCAATTATCGGCACAGTCGGCATTTTTTGTCGCACCTGATGAACTTTATGCATAATCATCGGTTTTACCGCAGGACCGGAAAGTCCACCGAAACCCCGTTTCACACCAGTCAAACCCGTTCGCCAGTCAACGCTCATCCCAAGAAAAGTGTTCGCAACAACCAGAATATCCGCACCAAAATCCACTGCAATTTGCCCAAAATGAGTAATATCTTCACAATTAGGTGTGAGTTTCACCGCCATCGTCTTATTTTTGAGAATTTTTTTCGTCCCTTTTACAACGCGGATTAGAGACGCATCATCAACTCCAAACGCAAGTCCACCCTGTTCATGATTCGGACACGAAACATTTACTTCAATTGCTGAAATCCAAGATTCATCAGCAAGTTTTTCTGCGATTATGAAAAACTCGTCAATTTTCGAGCCAAAAATCGACACAATTACCTTTGTCTCAGATGAAATTTCCTGCAAAATCGGCTTTTCATGCTCAAGAAAATATTCAATTCCGTCATTTTGCAAGCCAATGGAGTTAATTAATCCAGCAGTTGTTTCAGCCAGCCTGGGCGGAGGATTGCCTGAGATTGGGTCATACGACACAGATTTACACACGAAAGCACCAAGGTCGGATAATCGAAAACCGGTAATATCACGCATTTCTTTTCCGTAACCAGCACAACCTGAAGCAGTCATAATCGGCGATTGAAGGTCAAAATCGTGTAATTTCGATGATATTTTTGTCATTTTTTCCTCAAAAAGCTTGCAATTGCGGATTCAATTCATAGAATATTCAACTTCGATTCAGAAAAGCAATAAAAAAATAGGAGATAGATATGGCTCATAAAAAAGGCGGCGGCTCATCAAAGAATGGTCGCGATTCGAACGCAAAGCGTTTGGGCGTCAAGAAATTCGGTGGTGAGTACGTAAAAGCTGGCAACATTCTGTGTCGTCAGCGCGGGACAAAGTTCCACCCAGGCAAAAACGTCGGTATCGGCAATGATTGGACGATTTTCAGCCTCATCGAAGGTTATGTCAAATTCGAGAAAAAAAGCAAATATATCAGCGTATATCCTGAGAATATTTAATTATGGAATCCGCCTGATATAATCAACGAGCAGAAATGCAATCGTAGGCTTTTTGCGCTTTGTACGACGAACGAACATATTTTCCAGCAACGACGTATTTTATGCCATTATTTTGTGCAAGTTTCTCAAGCTCAATAAACTCCTCATCAGTCCAGAACTTTTCAACAGGTAAAAGTGTTTTGTCCGCCTGAAAATATTGCCCAATCGTTAGAATATCAATTCCAACATCTGAAAGTCGCTTGAAAGTTCTGATAAGTTGCACCCCCGTTTCACCCACTCCAAGCATCATGCCCGATTTTGTAATCATTTTCTGGTCAAACAATTTTACTGTTTTCAAAACCTTAAGCGAACGTTCAAAATCAGCTTGTGGACGTACTTTCGAATAAAGTTCGGGCACAGTTTCAATATTATGATTGAAAACATCTGGTTTTGCATTGATGACAGTTTGTAATAAATCTGTGTTTCCCTGAAAGTCAGGCACAAGGACTTCGATGTGTGCTTTTGGCAATTTTTCACGCACAGCATGAATCGTATGTGCGAAATGTTCGACACCGCCGTCTGGCAGGTCATCACGCGTAACACTTGTTATCACTACAAAACGCAGATTCATCTGTGATGCTGCATTTGCAAGGCGTATCGGCTCGGTCGAATCAAGTGGTACAGGTTTTCCCGATGCAATGGCACAAAACCGACAATTGCGCGTACATGTATTTCCCATAATCAAAAAAGTCGCGGTTCCTGCGTTGAAGCATTCATCAAGGTTCGGACATCTCGCATTCTGACAAACGGTTTGCAGGTCGTATTGCATCAGTATTTTATCAACATTTGTGATTTTATGTCCCAGCGGAACTTTCTTTTTCGTGTGCTTTCTATCGTTAGTCATAAGTATTTATTTTGAGAAACGTTTTGCAGCAGGATCCGACAACCATGGAGGTTCAACAGGATTTGTGTGCTTGAAAAACTTGAGAACTCTGCCTTTGCGGATAATTTCGACTTCATCTTTCGGCTTAACAATTGTAGGAGTGATAAAGAAAAGCAGGTCAGTCTTTCGGTTCGTGTTAACCCGCGTCGAAAAGAGAGTGCCAATAATCGGCAATTCACCAACAATTGGCAATCCTGTTAACGACTCAGTGATTTTGTTTTCATACAAACCACCCATTATTAGTGTATTCCCGCTGTCTACGAATACTTCAGTGCTTAATTCCCTGTTGGAGGTTATAGGTGTATCACTTCCGCCAAGTGAGATTGTACCGACTTGCTCTTTAATTGAAATCTTTATAATCATTCTTATTCTGTCGCCAGGCTCAACGTGAGGAGTAACTTCCATTGTGATTGAAACGTCTTTAAACTCAACAGTTTGAGTAATTCCACCTTCGCTTTCATCAGTCGTAAGATATGGTACTTCCTGCCCAACAACGATTTTAGCTGGTTTTCCGTTCTTAATTAGAACACGAGGACGTGAAAGAATGTTCGAATCGGTATTTGTGCTTAGTGCGTTTAGCTGAACTGACCATGAATTATCTTTGTTGCTTTGTAGAACACCAAACGAGAACCCGCTTGTACCACCTGAACTAGCTGCATTAAAGTTAGTTGTGCCTTCAGTTGCACCCGCGGTAGAATCTAAGCCGAATTTGAAATCGTTGTCAAGTTTGATTTCCATGAAAGTTGCTTCGATGTAGACTTGTTGAGGTTCAGCATCGAGTTCTTGAATAAAACGTTCAAGTAAAATGAAGTTTGTTACTCTATCTTTTATGATGAGGAAATTCTTTTCAGGATTTGTAACAATTTTGCCCTTTTCCGTGAGAAATGTTTCAAGGTCTTTAGCAAAATCTTCAACAGGTCTAGCAAGAGTATAAACTCTGGTATCAATCTTTTCCGCTAGTGGTATTTCGACTTCATTCCCTTGAGATAGTTTTATCTCCTTAATGTATTCACCGACCATTTTAACATCTTCTGCTGTTCCGGTAATAAGAATGAGTTTTTCATCTTCGTTAATAATTGTCCACTGCTCGGTATCAGAATCGATATGAGTTGGCAAAAGATTGCCAAGGTCAACAATAATCTGCTCAATGGAATTCGGGAAACGGAATATTTGCTTGTTAACATCAATCTTTGTTTCGACTTCACTTTCTAAGTTGGATTTTTTCTCGTCAGCCTTAGTTCTGTTTTCTTCGTCACTGAAATCAAGCTTTGTATTGGCATGTTTATTGATTTCCTCAAAATACTGGTCAATTGTTGCTAACGCAATCTGCGAAGCCATTACAAAAATGACTCGAGAGCTGGAATTGCTGATAACTTTATCCTCTTTGCCAATAAAGGATGTGAACTGTTCGACAATATCAGTAAGCTTGAAATATGCAGGGATAACGTAAGATTTCTTTATTGTGGTTAATTCCGCATCTTTTTTCGCGGCTAAGTCAATCGGTCGAATAATGTACACACCGTTGCGGACTTCAAAATTGTATCCGTATGTTTCAAGTACAAGCGTTAAGAAATCATCAAAAGCAAGCGAATCGTCTTTAAGTTCCTCAGCCTTTTTAATAATCTCCTGAAAGACATAAACCTTGACACTGACTTTTTCAGTATCAGGGGTAATAATCATGCTTGTTTTGTACCCCGACGCAAGACCCCACAGCAATTCGAAGAGGGAAACCTCTAAACGCGTTGGTGCAATTTCCTCTTCAGTGCCATCCGGTTCTTCCATTGTGTCGTCGTCATCTTGTGCATAGACGACTGAGAATGTAAGTGAAAATATGATAAATAGAACAAAAGCCGTTTTAAAAATTACATTCATGCTTAATCCTTCCAGTATCTGCCATATTTAATAATTTTAATTTCAACATTAATTTACCAATTATATAAATTTGAATGTCAAAAAACATCAATAATTTTTCTAAATTGAGAGTATCTCTTAAAAAAGTTATTTCGGATACTTACGTAAATGTGTTGTTGTCGATTGATACATTTAT
>JAIOTL010000013.1 GCA_021106775.1 Planctomycetota bacterium
CGGGAAGCTGATCCCAACCTTGTGTTTCGTTAGTAATTGCGTCCTGAAATGCCTTAGAAATTTCGTCCTTACTTAATGCTTCAGTGTCCTTTGGGCAAAGCAAGTTTCCTGCCTGTGAAGGACTTCCATAAGCGTCATCAATCTTCAAACCACCTGATACTCCTGCGGAATCACCAACATACATAGCCAACCAAAAACGATGTCCTTTTGCCTTGGGTGTCGGTTTCTTTTCGGTTTGACCCGAAATGTAAGTTCCGACAAGGCTTTTGAGGTTGCTGATGTCGGTCGTCTGAGAGCCTTTTTCAAGTGCTCCCATAATGTTCGGAAGAAGAATTGCTGCCAACACACCGATGATGGCGATAACGACCAGAAGCTCGATAAGCGTAAAACCATGTTTTCTCATGGTATACTCCTTGTGGCGCCGATTTTAATAAAAAAATGGATAATTGCGGGATACAAAGTTCAAAGTAGGTGGCACCAATTGTCCCACAATGAACGATCGAGACTAACCCGTCTCAAGGGGATAAAATATATTACATATTATATACTAACATAAATGACATCAGAGGTAAATCAAAATTTTTATTATTATTCGCAGAAACTTATAACATCTACAGATTCTGTAAAGCAAGTCTGTTTCATTACGAAAAAGAAATTACTTGTATCTTTTCATTGCAGCGGCAAATTTAGTAACATCGCCTCCTGGATGTTTTTCCTGCAATTGTTCTATCAAATTCTCCTCGATTTCGTTTCTTGTTGGTTTATTGATTTTATAGAACAAGCCGAAATGTCCCGGAAACTGTTCTTCAGCAAGTTTGAATGCTGCCGACTTGTCAGTTACATCATGTTCCTCGGGAATAAGGTTGAAAATTCCACCTTTTTTGCGATTCACCATGTCGAATCTACCGGGATAAAACTCCACGCAGTCGCTGAATATATGAACTGCAGAAAAACCCTCGTGGTCAAGAGCTTTTGACATCATTTCATAAATGTGTTTGGGTTCGCTGAACATTGACCTCGCAACAAAAGTCGCTCCAGATGCAAGAAGCAATTGCTCAACATTAATCGGTTCATCAACTGCACCATACGGATCGGTTTTCGACTTGAAACCAATCGGAGAAGTAGGTGAAGTCTGTTTTTTTGTAAGCGCATAAACAGAGTTGTCCATAATAACGCAAACCATGTTCGTATTTCGTCTGGCAGTATGAACAAGATGGTTTCCGCCGATAGAAAGTAAATCTCCATCCCCACCAAAAACGAATACTTTCAGGTCTTTTCTGCTAAGTGAAATTCCGTTTGCAATTGGCAAAGCACGCCCATGAATTCCGTGAAATCCGTAACCGTTAATGAAATATGGAATGCGCGACGAACATCCGATGCCTGAAATCGCAACAACATTCTGTTGTTCGAATTCTCTGTCTCGAACCAGCTTATAAAATGATGATAAAACCGAGAAGAATCCACAGCCGGCACACCATGTAGGTTCACCTCCGCGAATGTTTTTCATAGTTACCTGTTCACCATGAGAGTCTTGATCGGTCGGCGGTTTAACAAAGTCACTCATTGTTTCCTCTACCCTTGAACCATTTTTCAACCCTCATTCCAACATCAGTTGTTTGATGCACGGAATACGTAATAATTATTAGCAAAATAATACACTGATTCAAATTAAAAAACTGATTTTGGAATTATAATCAACTTTTGAATAAAAAAAGCACTATAATTTATGATTCCTTGTCAAAATTTATTACTTTTCGATTTATCAATCTTGAGTGAATTCGCAAATTAAACTTCAAAGGATGATATTAATCAAAAGAATTTCACTTATATTGATTTAAGATATAATATAAATTTGGTAGTGGTAAAGAAATATTGTTTATGTCATTAACAACTTGATTGGAAATCCTGCGATACAAGGATATTTCAGTGGTTCTGTTAACCAAAGAGCTTTGTTCGCCTGCTTTCTCAGCAATGACACACAAACAATCACTGTATTCCACTACTGTAAATTAATTAACATGCAAGTTGATGGATTCGGAGGTCATTTAATGGCAAGTATCATTGATTTTCAAAATTTATACACAGTAATAAAGGAACTACTACCTGATTTGGGCGGGTTAGTATCCGACTTTCCAAAAATTATGGATTCAGCAGAAATAAATCCTTCAAAAGCAATGAAACATATCATGGATACAACATCCAAACTTCTACAGGATGTTTCATCGCGTGAAGGCGTTTACATAGAAAGCACAAAGTGTCAAGACCTTGCAAATGCACTGAAATCTAAGCGTTCAATACCACCAGTGATTAATCAACATCTTGATATGATTATTGAGAAAGTTGGTCTTCCCGTAGTTTCAAGAAACATTGATGAAACGTACAATGCATTTGAATCTCTTGTAAGTCTTCTGCAATGGCAGCATGGGAAATATTACATCGCAAATGACGATGATTTCGATATGCTGTTATCGCCTGAAGATACAACCCCTTCTTCGTATTTAAATTCCGGCAAAAAGAAAACCACTCGAAAAAAGAAAACGAAAATTTCTGAC
>JAIOTL010000272.1 GCA_021106775.1 Planctomycetota bacterium
ATTGGATGAAAAACCTGGAGAAATAGCGAGTATTATGGACAAATCAACTGCATTAAGCAGACTGGCGAATCATCTTGCGCAAGGTGAATTCAAACAGACAATCGAGCTTTCAACCGAGCTTATCGATAAAAATCCTGAGTTTGCAAGAGCATACGGATTTCGTGGGCTGGCAAATTTCGAGATTGTCATCAGAGATATGGCACAGGTAATTAACGATATTACCGTCAAATCGTTGAATCTCAAAGCATCGGAGAAAGATGCTGACCGCACTCAACCTATCAAAAATATTATTTCTGATTGGGAAAAAGTTTACTCTCGAATGAGTAGTTTCACCGAAGATTTGCGAAAGGCACTTGTACTTGATGAAGAAATCTTCCTGGATTTTGACAAAAAAAGCACAGAAACTTTCAAAAGACATTGGAATGAAGGTATTGGGGAATTCTTGAAGGGAACAATTGAGATTGTCGCAAAATATGATGCGACATCCGTTGAAACTTCTCGAAAAAAACTCGAACGCCTGAAAACAAACCTGCTTGAACTGTTTAAAAAGCTTGAAAACCCACCAACACATCTACATGTACCTGAAGATTATCTTGGGCAGAATTCCGGTAATGCTGCTGGTGATAAGGATGTTCAGGCGGTCGATTTTGGCGAAACTATCATAGACTTTGATATTGCATCAATTGCTCGCTCTGGAATTTTGGCTAAATCCCAGCATATTGTTGCATATACAATGAATTCCGCGATTCAATCAAAAGAGCCAAAGCAAGAAAACATTTCCAGGAAAAAACCGATTAAATCGAAACCTGTTGATATTTCAGATAAAATCGTTGGCAAAAAACCTTTAACCGAGAAAACACCAACAAAAACAGCGAAAACTCCTTCAAAAATTGTAAAAACAAAAAGAAGTGAAAGAACTCCTAAAACAAGTATTAAAAAGCCCGTAAAAACAGCGAGAGTAACAAAGCAAAAACCTGTCAATACTGTAAAATCCACAAAATCACTCGAAAAAATGTCGAAAACCGACGCTGTTGCCAATAAAACACAGAAAAAACCGTTGAAATCTGTTGGTACCTCCAAAGATTCAAGAACAAAAAAATCACGACCGGAAAAACCAAAAGCATTTTCAGATTCACAAAATGACGGATTTGTTACGCTTGATTTCAGTGAATCTGCCACTGTATCAACTGGAACTCTTACGGATTCATCGCTTCGGAAAGTCATAAATTACAGAGGTGATGAAGCACTCGGTAAAACTCACAAATTAGTGCGCGACGTCCGTTTTTATTTCGACAAGTATTGTAAAAACACTGAAGGACATACGTATCCGAACCTTAATGATTTCATAAAACCAGCAAATTTAACGCGTCGTTTCTTGTACATCTTCGAATTTCATTTTTTATATCAAAAACGACGCTTATCCTGGCAAAAGAAGGTTTTCGAAGGTGAAGAACCCAGAGGTATGAAGTTTAATCCGAAAACTGTTGATAAGTGGGAATATTCGCATGACAGATTCAGCTATCGCAATGGAAACTTCAATAAACCGGTTGATGAATCATTCACTTTCATAAATTGCGAAAATTGCGGTGGTGAAGGCAGATTTAGTTGCACTCAATGTAATGGAATCGGGCGAGTAAAATGCAATTTATGCGACGGAATGGGCGCATATCCGCCTGAAGCCGACAAATTAACTTCACCATGTCCGGAATGCGGCGGTTCTGGCGGCGTAAGCTGTCCAGCGTGTCATAATGAGGGTTTTATAAATTGCAAAACCTGCGATGGGCGAGGTCAGGTTCTCAGATTTCTCAACCTTGAAATCGTGCAGGACAACCGTATTAAAAGCCAGGTCTATCCCGCTGAATTTTATCCACGTGATTCACAGTTGAGTGAACTGAAAAAACGTTATACAGATATTGTACTTGCTGAGGAATATAAAGGGTTGCCTGATATTTCGGACATGCAGAAGATTTTACCCGATGAATTGACAGGACCAGTGCTTAAAATGTTCGCGAAAATGGAGCCTGAGAAGGCAGGAAACGAAAACACCAGACTCTACGCTACCGCTATCAAGGTTTACGAGGTTGAGATTCTGAGATTCGAGTATTTTGCAAAAATTAGAGAAGAAGGCAGTGCTGATAAACGATTCAGCGCGGATTTCGTTTTAGAGGATTTCAAGATTTATCCATCCAATGACCCCCATTTAAATTTAGTTCATGGATTGCAGAATAAACTTGAAACATCGCTTAAAAAACACAAGGTGCGTGAGAGCAGGAGAATTATCAACAATCTTTCGACGATTATCGGCAAACATGATGTTCTTGAATATGCGAAAACGAGAATCGTCAAAAAAGCGAAGCGTGATAATCGACTTTCCGTATTCCCCGCTTCAATTATCGCCTTAATTTTACTGTTCTTTATGCCTGATTTTACTGAAGTTTCAACCGCATTAAAAAGCTGGCACGTTTTTATTGTGCCGGTTTTTGTGCTTACATTTTTCTTATCGCTGATTTTGAGAAGTATGTTGAAAACCATTTGCGGTAGATTCTTAAGCAGGTTTATTTTTCTGACAATTATGAGCATAATTGTTTGCGGAAGTGTTGTTTACGGGATTTCTCAGCAAAATCCTTTACTTCTTGAAAATTTTGTAAGCTTTGTAAAATCTCACATTTACAGGTAAACCTGCTTTTTTAACAATACCGGCAATAGGACTATAAAGTTATTTAACCTACTGACAGTGTTTTAAACTAAAAGCAGAAACTCTGCACAGTTTGTTATAATTCACATTTCTTTGGTTTTTCCAGGATTTTTGATGGGCAGAATTATTGCTGTTGATTTCGGGCTTAGCAGAATTGGGCTTGCTCATTCCAACCATGACAAAAAATTCGCATTTCCAATTAAAAACGTGTCAAACGATAATTTTCTTGATGAACTCAGAAAAATCCTCGATTCAGATGAATATGATGCGGTGTTATTCGGTATTCCGTTCAGAAAGAACGGAACCGAAGGTGATTTAGCGGTTGAAATCAGAGAAATCGCATTAAAAGTCGAGAAAAGGTTCAATATTTCAGTTGTTTTCACTGATGAAACCCTTAGTTCAAAAGCTGCTGCTGGTATAATCGTCGAACAGGGTTTGAGTTACAAAAAGCGTAAGAAGAAACGCAAGGAAAAACTCGACGCACTCGCTGCCGCACATTTTCTCCAAAATTATCTTGATAAAGGACAATATGATAAAAGCTAAGAGATTTGTACTTTCAGGGCAGACTTCATCTGGCAAAAACTTCATCGGCGCAAACGCTGTATCAGGTTTGCCATTCGAGATAATTTCGTTAGACTCCATGAAAGTTTTCAAATATATGGACATTGGCACTGCAAAACCGACTTCTGCAGAACAAAACCTTGTTAAGCATTGGATGATAAACGTTTGTGATCCTAGGGATTATTTCGATGCAAATATGTTTTATGAAAAATCAGAGGAAATCGCTCAAGATATTGAAAACAGAGGGAAGAATGTGCTTTATGTTGGCGGAACACCGATGTATCTCAGGATAATTCAGAATAAACTGTTCGAAGGTCCCGCAGCCGACGATAAAATCAGGGATAAACTCCGCAACGAGATTACAGAGCAAGGTCTTGCTGTTTTGCATGAGAGACTCGCAAAAGTTGACGAAA
>JAIOTL010000071.1 GCA_021106775.1 Planctomycetota bacterium
AATGGATGGACCATCAGATGCGGCGGGTTTTAAGACGTCTATCGAGCGCGACAAAGAAATTGATGTCAACCACGGATTATGCCCGGGGTACAGCGCGGTTGAACCGAATTTGATGGCAGCATGTGCTGTAGATAAATGCATACGCATTTCCATTTGTGTTAGCGGAACACTTGCATGAATGGCGAATATGCACAATTTCTCATGGGGCAACTGCAACAAACCTGAGCAGCTTGGTAAACTCGTCAAGGCGTCTCAAGGGCTGTACGATGCTGCCATAGCTTTCGGCACGCCGTTTGTTTCCGGAAAAGATTCACTCAACAACGAGTTCAAAGATGCTCATGGGAATATCATCTCGATTCCTCCGACGCTTCTTGTTTCGGGTGTCAGCGTGATTGATGACGTGAAATCCGTTGTAACTTCAGACTTTAAGAACGAAGGCTCGGTAATTTTGCTCGTTGGTAAGACATATTCTGAGTTTGGCGGGTCTCAGCTATATTCCATGCTGGGTATTGAATCCGATTCAGTACCGCAAGTCCGATTTGACGATGCATTGAACAATTTTCAGTTTGTCGAGGCGATTATTCGTGAAGGTCTGATTCGTTCTGCGCATGACTGTTCTGAGGGCGGGTTGGCGATTACTCTAGCTGAGATGTGTATCGGCGGAGACATCGGCTGCAAGGTCGATATTTCCAATCTTGAGCCTGAAGATGCTGAGGATTTCGATGATAATGAGATTTACTCGATTCTGCTTTTCAGCGAGAGCCAGTCGCGTTTTGTCCTTGAGGTTGATTATTCCATGTTCGAAGCGGTGATGAAAAAAGCGTCTGAGATGAAGGTATTTCTTAACAATCTCGGCAAAGTTGAAACGAATAAAATGACAGTGAATCACGGCAGTAAGGTTATTTTGCAAACATCTGTTGATGACATTCGCAAATCATGGAAGCAAACGATTAAACTGTAAAAAAAAGGGAAGCTTTTGGCTCCCCCTTGATTATTTAATGTTGTTTAAAGATTATTTATCAAAAACCTGGACACTTTCGCACAAAACAATCGGGTATAACTCGTCTTCGTCATAAACGATTTTGCCGACGATACCAACTTCACGACGCCAATAATCGCGCAAATTAAGGTTCGGAACAATTGTAACCAGTCGGTACTTATTCTTGTTGTCAACTGCGAGATAATAAACAGTTTCACCGGATTCAAGCTGTTCATCCACAATCACGCCCATTGCTACATATTTGTTAATAATCTTACGCATCAAGCGAATATTGATTTCCTTGAGAATCTTGACTTTATTTTCTTCCTTCTGTTTTCCAATATCTTCTTCAACTTTCATTCTTGCGAGTGCATCTTGATGTTCTTTAATTTTCTTAATCTTCGCAATTGCTTCATTATAAAGGTTTGTCGCCAATTGCTTGACATCGCTTGTGCAATTTTCTGCAAAAATTCTAATTTCCTCTGCCAGCGATTTCAGGGATGCAATATCTGCGGAATCACGGTCAAAATTCGCCTGGTTGTATTTAAACTTGAGAATGTTGAACTGTTTTGTTTCCGCTTCTTTAATCTTCATCGCATCGTCAGTACCTTCAGGTTCTACATCGACTTTTTTAACAAGCGATTGATATACTTTTGAAATATCAGATAAACCCTGACTTTCATAATATGCAGCGGCACGTTTGAGATATCTGTTACGCTCTTCTTTCAATGCACCCAGATAATTATGAACCAGTCCGAGTTTTTCGATGTATTTGCCGCTAATCCAGCCTGTTGCTTCTTTTGGCGGAATAATCATAAACCAGTCGTTATTTGCACCCATAATTTCAACTTTGGTGCCTTTATTTGCTTTGTCGACAACGGAGCTTGAAGTTTTTGATGCTGACCGAATATTTACATTATCGCCAGTAACAATGCCGTCAATTTTGCCCGGTTCTGCTTTCACGTAATTACGAGAAATCCAAACGGAGATAAATTCTGGAAGCTGGATTTTGTACCAATCACCTTGCGTGCCGACAATAACAAACTTATCGCCTGACATCGCCCGAATATTGCCGATGATGGGTGCTTCTAATGATGCAGATGCACGAATCCGAACATCATTACCTGTGCACTTCCCGACATATTCTTCATCCGCTACCACATCGCTGAATGCGGTTACGCTAAAAAGAACAATCACTGTTATACTGAAAAGTAGTCTTAATGAAAAATTATTCATTTGAACCTCCATGAATTGCATTTCGCATATTTTTTTCAAGATGTTCGTTCAAAACATCAATGATACATTGTGTAAAATCGGGCATCGGCAAAATAATTTAAGCACTTTTTCACTTTTTCACTAAAATAATCTTTTATTGCTATTAGTGATATACACATAATGGTAAGTCAGGTATCCCTGCCTGACAGGCTAGGAAGCCTGTCCTACCGCTTTCGAAATTTATGTACCACTACCTAATTATTCAGCAAATGGAGTCAGTTATCTAGTTATGAACCAGCAAAACGATGAAAATAAACTGAAACTTACGCCTGAGCTGCTTGTTCACGGCTATGTCAACGGGATTTTTCCTATGGCAGTTGAGGGTGAAGTTTACTGGTTCTGCCCGAAAGAGCGCGGGATAATCGATTTCAGGAATTTCAGGAGGGGTCGTCATTTTCGCTGGCTCATGCGTCATCATCCATTCACAATCAAAATCGACTGCGATTTCGTCGGTACAATGAAAAATTGTGCATCACGTCATGAAACCTGGATAAATTCCGAGATTATTTCGGCATATTCCGAACTCCATAAACTTGGGCTGGCGCATTCGGTTGAAACCTGGCTTGACGATGAACTTGTTGGCGGGTTGTATTTGATTTCGATAAAATCGGGAGTTTTTGGCGAATCGATGTTCAGCATGGTTGAAGATGCGAGCAAAGTCGCGCTTTTGTTCCTCATTGAACACATGAAGTTACGAAATTTCAACCTTCTCGACTCGCAATATTTCACGGAGCATTTATCGCGTTTTAACTGCATTGAAATTTCAAGAAGCGAATATGAAGCGAAACTCAAGTACGCACTCTCCCTCGATGCTGAATTCTCGAAGGGTTTTATTGATATTCCACCGCCTGACCCTGACAGAAAGGCAAAACGTAAACCTCTCGATTGAATAATATGGATTCTGTAACTGATTCACAGGAATTTCGAAAATTTATTGTAATGACACGCGAATTTTGTATGCAAGATACAGTAAAAAAAATTATGAGAGTTCACCATGCCAATTACATTCAAGATTGACGGCAAAGTCGTTTCTGTACCCAAAGGCACTGATTTGCTGAAGGCAGCACGAATGAACGGCATCAAGATTCCATCACTTTGCTATCACGATGCAGTCAAGCCGTATTCCGTTTGCCGAGTATGCTCTGTCAAAGTTGTTAAAAAAGGTTGGGCGAAATATACTGCTGCATGCTCGATGCTTGCTGAAGAAGGCATTGAAGTGTTCACAAGCACCGAAGATGTCATTAACCTACGCAAAATTATGATTGAGCTGCAACTTGCGAAATCTCCTGAAGCTGAGCCGGTTTTAAAACTCGCTCAAGAATACAGCATTGATGCGCAAAGGTTCTCAGTTCCTGACGCGCAGGCGGATGATTGCATTCTTTGCGGTCTTTGTGTGCGAGTTTGTGATGAGGTTATTCAGGCTTCTGCAATCGGATTTAAGAGTCGCGGACATGACAGGTCTGTTTCGACGCCGTTTGATGTTTCTTCGGAAGCCTGCATTGGCTGTGCTGCTTGCGCTCACGTTTGTCCTACAAATTACATAAAATATGAACAAACCGCTGATACCCGCACAATTTGGAAGCAAACTTTCGAGATGTTGAAATGTAAAACCTGCGGAAAAGCAATTGTTACAAAGAAAGAAGCAGAATATCTTACGAAGTTGAAGGAAGTTCCAATTGAATATTACGAAATCTGCGACGAATGCCATCGCAAAGAAACCGCGGATAAATTCAAGAATCTAGCAAAATATTTATAGTTTTAACTAAATGTGCAAAAAGCACCATTGTAGATATAACAACTTTTGCTCCACTCATTTATGTTACAACGAAATTACTCGGTTTTTGGGTTGAATCCAATTGTAATGTGAAGACATGACAAACAGGCAAAGATGTAACTCGTATATATTGGTGCAAATGGAGGTAGGAAATGAATAAATATATTTTTGCTGCTCTGTGCATTATTATTTCAACAGCAAT